>CAYLIT010000052.1:0-10148 GCA_964383835.1 uncultured Eubacteriales bacterium | reverse complement strand
CTTTACCCATTGGTTCCAGCCCATGACAGGGGTCACGGCAGAAAAGCACGACAGTTTTATTTCTCCCGACCATGAGGGCGGGGTCTTGATGGAGTTTTCCGGCAAAGAGCTGATCAAGGGGGAGTCGGATGCTTCTTCCTTCCCCAACGGCGGTCTGCGTGCCACCTTTGAGGCCAGAGGCTATACCGCCTGGGATCCCACCGCTTATGCCTTTATCAAAGACGACACCCTTTGTATTCCTACTGTTTTCTATTCCTACGGCGGAGAAGCGTTGGATAAAAAAACACCCCTTCTGCGTTCCGAGGAAGCAGTTACCCGTCAAGCACTTCGAATTGTAAAGCTTTTCGGTAATGAAGACGTCACCAAAACCATGACCACCGTAGGTCCCGAGCAGGAATACTTCCTGATTGATGAAAAAGTCTATCAGGCAAGAAAAGATCTTGTCCTTTGCGGCAGAACCCTCTTTGGTTCCCGCCCGCCCAAAGGTCAAGAGATGGACGACCACTATTTCGGTACTCTCAAGCCCCGTGTCATGGCTTTCATGAAAGAATTGGACGAGGAGCTGTGGAAGCTGGGCATTTATGCCAAGACCGAGCACAATGAAGGTGCCCCCGCTCAGCACGAGCTGGCCCCCATCTACACCCGTACCAATCTGGCCACCGACCATAACCAGCTCACCATGGAGCTGATGAAAAAGATTGCCGCCAAGCACGGTATGGCGTGTTTGTTGCACGAAAAGCCCTTTAATGGGGTCAACGGAAGCGGGAAGCACAACAATTGGTCCATCTCCACCAATACCGGCATCAATCTTTTGGATCCGGGTGATTCTCCCAGCAAAAACACACAGTTTCTGCTGTTCCTTGCCGCAGTCATCAAGGCGGTGGATAAACATCAGGATCTGCTCCGTTTCTCTGTGGCATCCGCCGGCAACGATCATCGTTTAGGCGGCAACGAAGCCCCGCCCGCCATCATTTCCATGTTTTTGGGTGATGACCTCAATGCCATTCTGGGCTCCATTGAAGAAGGCACCGTCTATGCACCGGAAAACGCCATGGTAATGAAGGGCGGTGTTCACACTCTGCCCCGTTTCTCCCGGGATGCCACCGACCGCAACCGTACCTCTCCCTTTGCTTTTACCAACAACAAATTTGAATTCCGTATGTGCGGTTCTTCCGCCTCTATTGCAGAACCGAATATTATCCTCAATACTATTATTGCCGATACACTGCAGGAATTTGCAGACATTCTGGAGGCTGCCGAGGATTTCAACGCTACCCTGCAGAAGCTGATCCGGGATACCATCAAGCAGCATAAACGGATCATCTTCAACGGCGATAACTACTCCGAGGAATGGATCAAGGAAGCGGAACGCCGCGGGCTTCTGAACCTGCCCACCACCATGGATGTATTGCCCCTCTTTGTTCAGCAGAAAAATATTGAGCTCTTTACCCGCCATAAAGTCTTCACCGCCGAAGAGATGCACTCCCGCTACGAGATCATGGTGGATAACTACTGTAAGACCCTCAACATCGAAGCACGTACCCTCAACTCCATGATCCGGCGGGATATCCTGCCTGCGGTCAGCCGTGAAGCAGACCGTCTTGCCCAAACGGTGATCCATAAAAAGCAAGCCGTCGCCGGAATCACCTGCACCTTCGAGGAGGAACTGCTTCGGGAGCTTTCCACCCTCACCACAGAGCTTTATACCCTCTGTGTCGAGTTCGAAAAGAAACGCAAATACGCCAAAACCATCGAGCCGTTTTATGAACGGGGTATTTACTACCGCAACGAGATCAATGCCGATCTTGAAAAACTGCGGAGCATCATCGACCGTATGGAGGTCGTTATCCCCGCCGAAAACTGGCCCTTCCCCACTTATTATGACCTGCTTTTCAGCGTTCATTAAAAATTAACAAGGAGACCATTTTGGTCTCCTTGACTTTTTATATCGGTATTGTTAAAATTGAGTTAGAAAATATAAGGAGGCGACCCCAATGAAAAAGCTGATTTCTATTTTGCTGATTGCCGTATTATTGCTGTCCGGCTGTGCCGGCAGTGACAACAACGAGCAAAACGGCCTCACCTCATTTACCGCCTATGATCTGGACGGCAATACGCAAACCGAAAAGATCTTTGAAGGCAAAAAGCTAACCATGGTCAACATTTGGGCCACCTACTGCGCCCCCTGTATTCAAGAGATGCCCTTCCTGGCCGAGATCCACGAGGAATACGCCGATAAGGGTCTCCAGGTGGTTGGAATTATCGGTGACGTGTCCAGCCACACCGGCACCGAGGCCGAAACCGCCCGCTCTTTACTGGATGACGCAAAAGCAAGTTATGTAAACCTCATACCCAGTCAGGATATGCAAAGCTATTTGAGTTCCTTTGCCTATGTTCCCACCACCGTTTTTCTGAACGAAAAGGGGGAGCAGGTGGGCGAAGTACAGATCGGCGCCCGCTCCAAGGCCAGCTGGGAGTATGTCATTGAACAGATGTTAGAGGAAGTTGCATGAAAGAACACACCAAAAACGTCATCGCCGTGAGTCTGATGCTGGTGGGGCTGACAGCCCTGGTGCTGGGCGTTCTGCGCGGGGAAGCGGCAGACGTTCTGCGTAAAGCCACCATGGTCTGTATGGAGTGTATCGGCCTTGGATAAGAAAAAAAGAACCATCAAAATAAGACCGCTGGTGCAAGGAATCTTTACCTTAGTCAGTAACGGTTTTCTGCCCGGATTCTTCAAAGGCACCATCTACCGGGGCAAGCTGAAAAGCCTTTGCCTGCCGGGGCTCAACTGCTATTCCTGCCCCGGAGCTTTAGGTGCTTGTCCTATCGGCGCCTTGCAGACCACCCTCACCGCCGCAGAGTATAAAATCGCTCTGTACGTTTCCGGCTTTCTCATCGCCGTGGGCGCAGCGCTGGGACGGTTTGTCTGCGGATTTCTCTGCCCCTTCGGCTGGATCCAGGAATTGATCCATAAAATTCCTTTTCCCAAAAAAGTCAAAAAGCTACCGGGTGAAAAGCTTCTTCGCCTGCTGAAATACCCCATTTTGATCATTTTCGTCATTCTGTTGCCGATGTTTTTTATTGATATCACCGGCATCGGTAAGCCCTGGTTCTGCGCCTACATTTGCCCCGCCGGAACCTTAGAAGCGGGGATTCCGTTGGTGTTGGCCAATACTGCCCTACGGCAGACACTCGGCTTTCTTTATACCTGGAAGCTGCTGATCCTGGCGGTTCTGCTGTTTCTTTCGCTGATCGTCTGGCGCCCCTTCTGCCGCTACCTCTGTCCCTTAGGTGCCATCTACGGTTGCTTTAATCCCATCGCCTTGGTGCGGCACAAGGTGGACCAGAATAAGTGTATCGATTGCGGAGCCTGCAACAAGGCCTGCCCCATGGATCTGCCGGTACGGCAAAAGCCCAATACCACGGACTGCGTGCGGTGCGGAAAATGCCGCGACGCCTGCCCCGAAAATGCTTTGGAATTGATCTACCCCTTTAAAAAACAGTAACACTTTTATTAGGATATTCCGTTCCGCCCATGTCAGTCCCTCTCTCCCGCAAAACTGTTCGCTAACGTTCATTTTTGTGCAAAATGACAATAAGAAAAAGCCCCGTTTTTGAAGCAAAAACGGGGCTTTTTTAACGTTTTTTATGCATTTTTAATCTCTTCTTGCATTGGCACCGCCATCGTAAAGGTCAATGCGACTACCCTTGGTGATGGGGCCTTCTTCCCGCTGGAGTTTGCGAACGCGATCAAAGAACGCTTTGCGTTCCGGCAGAACGGTAGGAGCCGGTGCAAGACCGTAGAACTTCTTATAGAAATTCTCAACGGTATCGGCAAGGGCGGACAAGGGAGCCTTCACGTCCTCACCCTCGGCATAGCGGCGCATCAGAATGCCTTCGCCGAGGCACAATCTCCAGGTCTCGTTAAAGTAATGTTCCCAAAGGAAATGGGCAAACAGTACAAGGCGCATCTGCGTGCCGTAGATATGAATATTCTCGTCTTCGTTGGGGGTCAGCTCGCAGGCCAGGCTATAGTCCTTGCGGACAGCCTCTAAAATCGCCTCGGTGGTATTTTCCCTTGCAAAAACGAGGGTGAAATGACGGGCAAAATGACCTTTGGAATAATCATGGTTATGGGAGTCACTGCTTCCCACCGCAGGAAGAACGTTCCCCTTCACCAGATGCTTTTGCCAAAGGGCCAGCTGAAGATTAACCCCCATGGTATTAACACCGCCCGTCAGCTCAAAGGCATCGAAGATCTTCTCTTCGAACAAAAGATCCTCATACTCATCGGTTACGTTATAGCGCTTGGGACACCAGTAGGGATGCGGGAAGATGGCGATACCGCCGGACTTACGGATCTCACGGCAGGCCCAGGTGGCTCTTGCCATCCGCTCGCGGTACTGTTCGGGGATATGAGTTAAGGTGGCGGCGATCTCCTGCACCTCGGCTTCGTAGGTTTCGGGATCATGGATATAGCGATGGGCAACGCTGGTCTTACCGCCCGCATTCACGATATGCAGATCGGAGCCGGGGGTATGGACCTCTTCACCCTTCACGATATGCAACCCCAGGGGGACGTCTTTGAAAAGATCAATTGCCAATTCGGAACTAAACATCCGGTTATGGTCGGTGAGAGAGAAGAAATCAAAGCCCTCTTCACGGTAATCGGCGGGAGTTACGGAGATGCCGTCCTTACCATCGGACCAATAAGTATGGGTATGCAGATCACCCTTCAGAGGACGCAGTTCGTAAAGATCCTCTTCCACCGCATACATCCGGCAAGAGCGTTCACTTTTGAGGTTTGCCGGCTCACCGCCCTTGACGGCGAAGCTTATTTTATACTCTTGCTCTTTATCAAAGGCATGGGTAAATTTCATGCATCCGTTTTCGATACGGAAGGGATGATCCATGGGGATCTTGGCATGATAATCGAGAGCATCGTCGTGCAGACCGAAGACGCACAGCTCATACTCCACGTCATCGCGGAAATACCAGGCGAGGTCGCGGGGATAGACGGTCACTTCGGTCTCTTTGCCGACGCAAACAACGGTAGGGTAACAGGTGTAACGGGGATGGGCGTTTCTCATGATTTTTTCTCCTTGATCTTAAATCTTAATAAAACGTTGCAACCTCTTCCTCAGGCGGAAGGGCGGGTTCAACTTCTATCACGTTTAAAATGGGGCCCTGGCGGCCGTAGGCCGGGTGCTCACCCAAATGAATTTTGGCGGTAACGGTGGCCCATTGTCCGTTCTTAAAAGAAAAGGCATCGGGATGCAGGCAGACCACACCGGCGAACTGAATATCGTCCACACAGCAGGTCATTACCTGGCGGCCGAATACAAAGAAGCTGCCGTCGCTCCGCTCATCCAGGATCACACGCCCTTTTAATTTGACGGTCTTGCCCTCGTAATTTGGCAGTTCCTCGGTGAGATCCCGGTACCAGATGGCGTAGTCCCGATCCTCGATCTCTACGATAGGGGCGTTCATATCAAAGGGCAGGGGATCCTCGATCACGTCGGGGATGACCTTGCCGTTTACGTCCTCGTAAACAATGTCGGCCCGGCGAGAAAGACCCCGCACCAGCTTATGATAGGGCATGACGTCCGCATCCTCGGCCATTCGGTTGAAGATCACCATCTCGGCAGTCTTCAGCTTATCGGCCACCAGGTTACGCATATTGGCGTTATAGGTGAGGATGGTGGTGCTGTCCATAAAGCAGAACTCCTGCACAATGACCCAGCCCTCGGGCAGGGCGTCGAACAAGAGATCGCCCTCCCACATTCCGTTATATTCCACGAACACCCGATGGGCGCGACTGCTTTTGGCCATCCGTTCCAACAGCTTAGGCTTCAGATCGTCGGGACTGTCAACGGTCTGGATCGCCACCCGATAGGGCATTTTGGAAACGTCGAACTCCTCTTCCCCTTCTTCGCAGACCAGCAAAAGAGTGGGGGTACCGTCGTTATAGGAGGGATCCTCCAAAGTTTCCTGAATAAAGCGGCTTTTGCCCGCATCCAGGAAACCGGTAAACAAATAAACGGGAATCTGTTGCATCCTTTATGCCTCCAATCCGAAGAGGACGGCCAGGGCATCCTCATTCAGTTCCGAGCCGATGACGCACAGGCGGCCGATGACCTGGGCAGAGCCGGCGCGTACCTCCTGCTCGCCGGGAACGTAATCGAAGAACAGCCAGCCGCCTTCTCCATCAGCCACCATGCCCTTGGCCCGCAGAACGGTGCCGAATTTGCCGGTATCCAGTTCTTCCAATGCGGCCACCAATTGTGCCTCGGAGTAGGCGCGGGTGGTTTCTTTGCCCCAGCTGGTGAAGACCTCATCGGCATGATGATGGTGATGATCGTGATCGTGACAGCCACAGGTGCACTCCGGACCGTGATCGTGGTGGTGTTCATGATGCTCGTGCTCATGATGGTGCTCGTGCTCGTGATGGTGCTCGTGCTCATGGTGGTGCTCGTGCTCATGGTGGTGCTCGTGCTCGTGGTCATGGTCGTGGCAACCGCAATCGCAATCGGGGCCGTGCTCATGGTGGTGATGCTCGTGGTGATGCTCCAGCTCATGCAGGATCTCGTTCAACGTATCCTTTTGCTCCATGGCGGCCAGGATCTGCTTGCCGTCCAGCTGATCCCAGGGGGTGGCAATGACGGTGGCGTCGGGGTTCTTTTCCCGGATCAGTTTTACTGCCGCCGCCAGTTTTTCTTCGTTCAGGTTCTGGGTACGGCTCAAAATGATACAAGCGGCGTGCTCGATCTGATCATCATAGAACTCACCGAAGTTTTTGGCATAGATGCGGCATTTGCCGGCATCTGCCACGGTTGTAAAGGAATTCAACCTTACATCATCCAGTTCCAGATTGGTGACAGCTGCGATGACATCACTGAGTTTACCTACGCCGCTGGGCTCGATGAGAACGCGGTCGGGATGGTAGGTTTCGATCACCTGCTCCAACGCCTTACCGAAATCACCCACCAGGCTGCAACAGATACAGCCGGAATTCATTTCGGTGATCTCGATACCGGCATCCTGCAAAAAGCCGCCGTCGATGCCGATCTCACCGAATTCGTTTTCGATCAGAACCAGCTTTTCGCCGACATAAGCCTCCTCCATCAGTTTTTTGATAAGGGTGGTCTTACCGGCTCCTAAAAAGCCGCTGAAAATATCGATCTTTGTCATGATTTTATTCCTCCGCTTTGGTCAGCTTTGCAAAGTTGGCCATGATTTTTTTGGTTCCCACGGTATCAAATTGTACCTCTAACAAAAAGTCACTGCCCATGGGGGTTTTTGAAATTAACGTACCGTTACCGAAAGTCTTATGCTTAACCCGATCACCGCAGTTGAAATTAAAGGTCGGAGCCGGGGCCGCCGGGCGGCGAATAGCCGGCTGAGCGGTGGGTGCAGCAAAGCTGCTACGCACAGGAGAAGCGGCGGTTCGGGTACCGTAGCTCGGTTTGGTAGACGGGGCACTCCCGAAGGAGGTTCCGCCGAAGGGACTCTTGGGTGAGAGATCCTTCACTACCAAAGGCGGCAGTTCCTTCAGGAAGCTACTGGGGACGCAGAATTGGGTGCGTCCGTAAAGCATCCGCTGGCGGGCGTGCAACAGATAGAGGCATTTTTTAGCCCGGGTGACGCCCACGTACATCAGGCGGCGCTCTTCCTCCAGCTCACCGTCGTCCATACAGCGCTGGCTGGGGAACAGCCCTTCTTCCATACCGATCATAAAGACGTAATTGAATTCCAGACCCTTGGCGCTGTGCAGGGTCATCAAGACCACCCGCTCGTCCTCGTCGGTCATCTGATCCAGGTCGGTCATGAGGGAGACCTCTTCCAAAAAGCCGGAAAGCTTGCCTTCGGGGTTATCCTGCTGATATTGCTTGACTGAGGAGCAAAGCTCCATGATATTGTTGATCCGATCCCGTGCTTCGTCGGTATCCTCCTGCTCCAGCATGGTGATATAGCCGGATTCCCGGGCGACCCGTGCCACCCATTCATCCAAAGCGTACCGATCCAGCTCACCGGTGAGCTGATCGATCAGCGCGGCAAAGGCGGTCAACTGGGGAGCGGTACGGGAGAGGGCGGGATACTCCGCCGCTCTGCGCATGACCTCCAGCATGGGCAGAAATTCCTGCCGGCCGACGCCCTCCACGTTAGCAATAGTGGTAGCGCCGATCTTGCGTTTAGGCTCGTTGATGATCCGCTTGAGACGAAGATCGTCGCGGGGGTTATTGATGACCTGTAAATAGGCCAGGATATCTTTGATTTCTTTACGCTCATAGAAGCGGAAGCCGCCCACCACCTTATAGGGAATAGCGCTCTTCACGAAATAACGCTCCACCGAGTTGGCCTGGGCGTTGGTGCGGTAAAGGATGGCAAAATCGCTGAACTTGGCGCCCTTGACCACCCGATCCTGGATGGTTTCTGCAATATAACGGCTCTCTTCGAAATCATCGTTTAGCCGTTTGACATAGATAGGCTCCCCTTTTTCGCCGGCAGTCCAAAGGTTTTTACCCTTACGCTGGGTATTATGGGCAATCACCGCGTTGGCGGCGTCCAGAATATTGGCAGTAGAACGGTAGTTCTGCTCCAGACGGATGACCTTGGCGTTGGGGAAATGATCCTCAAACAGCAAAATATTTTCGATGGTGGCACCACGGAATTTATAGATGCTCTGATCATCGTCGCCCACCACGCAGATATTTTTAAATTTGGAAGAAAGCAGAGAGACCAGCCGATACTGCAGAGGATTGGTATCCTGATACTCGTCCACCATGATATAGCGGAACCGACCGGCATACTTGGCCAGGATCTCGGGGTGGTTTTCAAAAAGCTCCACCGTCTTTAAGATCATATCGTCAAAGTCCAGGGCGTTGGCCTCGCGCAGGGCCGCATCGTAGCGGGCGTAGATCTTGGTGATCTGCTCCTGACGGAGATCCCGACCGAAATGCTTGCAATACTCCTCGGGCCCGACCCGCTGATCCTTGGCGTGAGAGATGGCCC
This sequence comes from uncultured Eubacteriales bacterium, assembly GCA_964383835.1. Taxonomy (GTDB): domain Bacteria; phylum Bacillota; class Clostridia; order Oscillospirales; family QAKW01; genus QAKW01. The sequence goes on along the minus strand of CAYLIT010000052.1, from coordinate 1,133 downwards.
ACTGCACCGAACGGGCAGGCAGGGTGCTGTCGTCAATTTCCAAGGCCTTCATGGCCGCCTTGATGACCCGCTGACCGTCGTCGGTATCGTAGATGGTGTAATTACTGTTGAACACCCCGTCCACCCCGATCTCGGCCCGAAGGATACGGCCGCAAAAGCTATGGAAGGTGGCGGCGGTGACGCCGAAGGCGTCTGCACCCATCATGGCGTCGATACGGTCGCACAGTTCCTTGGCCGCCTTATTGGTAAAGGTGATGGCCAGGATATGATAAGGGGCGCAAAGGCCCTTGGAAAGCAGATATGCGATCCGATTGATCAGCACGGTAGTCTTACCGCTTCCGGCGCCCGCCAAGATCAGAAGGGGGCCGTCGGTGTACTCCACGGCCTCCCGCTGGCGGTCGTTCATGGTGCTTAATTTTTTATTGAGAACTTCTTGAAGCATGGTTACCTCACATCATTATTATCCAAATAAATATTATACTCCTTCTCCCCTTTTAAGTCAATGAAAAAAGCCTGCCGAAAGGCAGGCTTTTCAATTTATTTTTTTACTCTGCGTCGCACTCTTCGTCGCAACAGGAGCAATCGCCGTCGCACTCCTCAAGATCGTTGAGGTCGAACTCCAGATCCTCGCCGCAGTTGGGGCAGTTGATCTCACCCAACTCGGCCACTTCATCGTCTACAGAAAATTCCTCGCCGCAGGTGGGGCATACGATGGTGTAGTAATCATCCTCATCCTCGTACTCGTCCAGCTCTTCGTCCAGGAATTCCTCCACTGCCTCAAGATCCTCATCGATCTCCTGGATGTACTCATCCAGCTCGATGATGTTATCCTCGGCATCGGCAATGGCGGCAGCCATATCGTCCAACACGTCTACGATGCTGACGAACAGTTCCTTGTAAGGATCCTCGTCCTTCAGCTTCATACCCTGCATTAAACCCTTGATATAAGCAACTTTTTCCAACATGGCTTTTTCTCCTTTAAATATTATTTATGCGCGACCCATATACTCGCCGGTGCGGGTATCGATCTCGATCAGCTCGCCCTCATTGATGAAGATGGGCACCTTAACCTCAGCGCCGGTCTCCACGGTAGCGGGCTTGGTAACGTTGGTAGCGGTATCGCCACGAACACC
>CAYLIT010000051.1:0-10182 GCA_964383835.1 uncultured Eubacteriales bacterium | reverse complement strand
GCTTTACCATTATGGAAACCTTTATGGACAAGATCAGGGTGACCTCCAAACCGGGGATTGGAACCACCGTAACGCTGACGAAATACATACGTTCTAAAGCGTGACCCCTCTGTTACAAGACCGCCTGGTCGAGGAAAACCTCGGCTTAGTGCGGATGGCCATCAAACGATATCGGGGATTTGGAGTGGAAGACGAGGACCTGATGCAGATCGGGTCGATGGGGCTGATCAAAGCGGCCCGGGATTACGACCCGCAAAAGCAGGTGCAGTTTTCCACCTATGCGGTGGCAAAGATCGTAGGTGAGATCAAAACCTATCTGCGGGATAACGGCAGCGTTAAAATTTCAAGAAAATATAAAGAGGACAAGTTAAAAATCGATCGGGCCGCAAGAGCCCTCACCCAAAGGCTGGGGCGCGAGCCAAAGCTATCGGAGTTGGAGGAAGAAACCGGGTTGGATGCCGAAGCGATCCTTTCGGCCACCGAAGCCACCCAAGCGCCGCTCTCTTTAGACCTTCCGCCGGAGGAAGGCGGCGTGACTCCCAGCATCGGCTCCCCGGAGGAGGAAGCGTTGGACCGGGTACTGACACGAGAGATCTTAACCTCCCTGCCGCCCCGGGAACGGCGATTGATCGTATTGCGCTTTTTTATGGAACAGACCCAAAGCGCCACCGCCAAGGAGCTTGGAATGAGCCAAGTGGCGGTTTCAAGACTGGAAAAAAAGATCTTAACGGAACTTAAAGCAAAATACCACAAATAAAAAAGACCCAAACGGGTCTTTTTTATTTGTGGTTAATACGCAAAGCAAGGTTTAAAGCCACCACGATCACCGTAAGCACCACGGAAGCCGCAAGCGTAAAATTTGAAGTATCCAGCAAGGCGCTCCAATCAGCTTTGCGAACCAAGGTGTTATATGCCGCCAGCTGACTGCAAAGAGAAAGCAGAGCAGCAGTCAGGCTCCCACGGGAGAGTCGGCTCCTTTTCTTGCAGAAAAAGGCCACAAGCGGCAAAATGACTGCCACGAATCCAAACGCAACACTTATCATATTATAAATACCAAACATCTCGTTACCCCTCATTCTGAACCATATAGACATCATAATCAAGCGCATCCCACCGTATATCGGCGGAATCCAACGCCTTCACAGCCCGGGCTCCGGGCAAGGTATACGAAAAAAAGGTGAGCGGAGAGCGTGCCTCTGCTTCATCATAAAGATAAACAGCCACCTCATTATAGAGACCGTCATATTGATCGCGGCGGAAGTCGGCAAGATCGGTGCCCTGCTTTTCGGCCAGTTTCTTCCCCAACCTTACCATAGACGGAATAGCCGCGTCCCCTAAATCCTGCATGGCGGAAACGTCAATGGTATTCAGCGTTCCGTTCAAATAGCGGTTTACGTTATATTCCGCGATCAGCGTATCACTGCCGGAAAGCGCCAGCAACGCAAACAGCCCAACGCTGACCAGTGCCGCAGACGGCAATAATTTAAAGCGTTGCAGGAACTGTTTGAGCATCACCAGCAGGAAAATCACCGCCAAAATCACCATAAACCAGCCGGCATACAGTCTTTTGGGCGTCAAGCCGAATTGCTTTACATATAAATATAACTTAGAAAAGGCAGTAACCATCAAAATCAGCGTAGCTACGCTGAAGATCAGCGAAAGTACACGGGTCACCACCGTCGGTTTTTCACCGCTTCGGCGCACAAAAAGCTGCATCAAAGCGATCAAAACCAGATCAATGACCGAAACGGCGCAAAGCTGGAAGAAACCGCTGCGGGCATATTCGGCATACGTGATACTTCCCGGCAAAACGCCGGTAAAAGCCGAGGTATAATACCCCCATTGGGAGGCAAAAAAGACGCCGTAGACCACCAGCAACGGAATGGTGGCAACCAAAGCGGTCAGCACCGGAAGCAGACGCACCTTTGCCGAGGCTTCGCGGCACTGCATGGCGGTGAGCTTATCGGCACACTTCTTACGCGCAGAGGAGAAAAACACGCCGTAATAATACATTCCCAAAGGTATTCCAAGAATCAGACTGAAGAGATGGGAAAACAGATCACCCCAATCAAAATCAAAGAGCTTGCCGAACAGATCGGTAAAGCCTTTGTCATAGGAGAGCAAAGAAAGCACCACGGCGGTGGGTAAGATCGCGATCGCAAGCCCCAACAGAACCTTCAACGCCACGCCTCTTCCCCGCCCTTTACCGGCAAACAATGCAGGGATCATTTTGCCCAAAGAAACAAACGGCAAGATAAACAACGCCTTAAAAAAATCCACGATCACGAGATCGGAGAACCCTTTTTCCAGCGTGCCTTCATTGGCGCCGTACATCACGTAAAGCCACACTGCCAACGCATAGTTATAGACCAGCATATGGAACAGTGCGTTGGCCGAAAGAAACAGTGCGGGAGCAATCAGTAAAGCGGAGCAACCAAGCGTGATCGGCATCACTCCCAAGGATGCACCTTTGCATTTTAAAAAGACCATCGTTCCGATCAACAGTGCCACGATAAAGAGAAACCCACCAAAGGGATGGAGCACTACCGGAAAGACCCGGCAGAAAACATATCCGGCTGCCAAAGAAAGCCAAGCAAAAAGAATTTCCGAGACGGAATACACCTCACGCTCTTTGGGTGCAGGCGGATCGTAGATCGGCTCACCGGTCTGCGTATCATAACGAATCATCCTCAATCCTCCTCTTCCACATACTCTAAAATATCCTCGATCTTGCACTCCAGCGCGCGACAGATGGCATCCAGCGTTGAAAAACGAATCGCCTTTGCCTTGTTATTTTTTAAAATAGAAAGATTGGCAAGGGTAATGCCTACACGGCCGGAAAGCTCGTTCAACGACATTTTGCGTTTGGCCATCACGACGTCAAGATTAATTCTGATCATATCGTCACCTCACACCGTAAGGTCATTTTCAGCCTTGATCTCGGTGGCCTCTTCGATGACGTTCTTGACCACCCGAAGGCAAAGACCCAAAAAAATGCCGGCAAAGGCGACGGCAAAGGCCAGTTGAAAATAACGTCCCAGCAACGCAAACAACAGCCCCATCAGGATGCCGCACCAGGAAACACCCCGGATCAAAGCCACGCTCTGTTCCGTAAAGACCTCGCCACGGCGTACCCGACGCAGTAAAAAGAAAAGCATTACGTCTGCCGCGGCACAGACAGCCAGAACTCCGTAGGACACCACCAGCACAAAACCACGTCCCGCCAAAGTGATATCGCCACGGGAGCCAACGTTATCGGGTAGTTCGATAAGAGAGCGAACCAGCCAGGGCAAGATAAACGCCGCACCGATCAATCCTATCATAAATAAGATCGTAAGCGCAAGAGAAAGAGAAACGGAAAGTTTTTTGGAAATTTTAAGCATAAAAATCACTCCTTTTCACCTGCATCATATCACAGTGTTTTTCGTTTGTCAACAATTTTTTATTGTTTTTCGATAAATTTGTTTCAAAGAGAAAGCCGTCGCTTTTGCGACGGCTTTCATATTATTCCGCTATATTCTCCCGCTTACACATCTCGCGGTATTCCTTGGGACTCATTCCCACGCGGCTCTTGAAGATGCGGGAGAAGCAATAAATATTGGTATACCCCACCGCCGTGCAGACCTGGGAGACGTTGAGATCCTCCTCTTCAAACATCTTTTTGGCCCGCTGGATGCGGTAGTCGATAATATAATTCTGGGTGCTCTTATTCTTATAGGTCTTAAACAAGCGGGAAAGATAACTGCGCTCGATGCCCAGCATATTGGCGATATTCTCGACGCTCAGGTTCTTATTATAGTTTTCCTTTATGTACTCCACCGCCCGGGTCATATAGAAATTCTTGGCGGGGATCTTTTTAGTCACCAGGCTTTCTTCCACACACTCCAAAAGCCCTGCAAAGCAACCGGAGATAGCGAATTGATTCTGATATTTTTTATCGCATTCCACAAACAGATCGTAAGCGGCATCCATCGCCTTATGGGGAGAGGTGAAATCGATGAGCGGATTCTGGAAGGATAGCCCAAGGTTTTCAATAAACTTCTCTACGCCGTGGCCGGAAAGCTCAATGCCGATATAATTCCACGGCTCCAGGCTATCGGCCTTCCAGCTGACCGTCTTGCCCGGAAATAGCACAAAGGCCTGCCCTGCTGCCACGTTGAAACGGCGATTGCCGTGATCCAGGGTGCCACGACCGGCTTCCACAATATTGATAACGTATCGCTCCGGCGTGACCGGACCGAACTTTTCAGAGGGGTTATAGCGATGGCAGCAGCAAAGGCTCAAACGAATATCAGGAAAATACTCCTCATCAAATACAAATCGCTCTTCACGCTCTAAATACTTTTGCATACGGCACCCCTTTTGTTTACTTCAAGTGAATTATACCACAAATTGTTAAAGATTGCAACATAAAATCAAAAATTTATTCACATTTTTGCAACCTGCGGATAAATTTGAATTTTGAGGTCAAATTTCAGGAGCAATTTATTATACTTCATGTGGACTTTGTTTTTCGTGCCAAAGCACGAAAAGCAAGGCGCAGCAAAGGGATGCGCCGCACAAAACTGCGATCCAGAAACGAAAAGGATGGGTACAGGAGAGTGCCCCCGCAAGTCCGGTCTTTTCGGTCATGCACCCCAAGGACGCCGCCAAAAGACCCGCGGCCCCGGAGCCGCAGGCAGCAGAAGCAGAAGTGCGAAAGGGATCGCCCGCCAAAAACACCAGATAGCTCTTCCCGACTCCGCACAGACCGGCGGGAAAAGCGGTCCAGCCGCTGGCACAATGGACCTTATCCAGCCGCTTACGGCACAAAACGGAAAACACGGTCAGCCCCACAGCCAACGCAAGTCCACCGGCCGCCAGCGCCGCCTTCAGCCCCGGTTCAACGGCCGTAGAAAGGGCCGCACGATCCAGCGGACCACCGGGGTCCAATCCGAGACCTAATCCGAAGAGCAACCCTTTCAGGCGAAGATCCCCTACGCCTGAAAGCCAAAGAAAGCCTTTTTGGATCCAATCGGCGCCAATCTTCAAAAGAAATGCAAGACCTGTCACCGCGGCGACCCCTACCACCGGAGAAACCCATTCCAACCAGTGTAATTTAGCGGGCAGGTAGTTGATCCCGCGTTCGAGACTTTGCATCACCAATACCGTTACTGCGCCGCCCAAAAGCGCTGCCCAGGCACCTCCGCAAAGCACCTCTATCACTCCGCCGCCAATCAGCCCCACTGCAAGGCCGGGCCAACGGGCATACCGAAAGCCCAACATTCCGCAAACCCGTGGAACCAGCAACAACAACGACCGCTCCCCCACCCAACGCAGTGCGTCGGCAACCGAATTCGCGATATTAAAATATAAACAAAGCTCCCCCGCCAGCATCAGCAGTCCACCGGCAAACAGGATCAGCGGCAGTAGAGGCACATTGGAGCAGTAATACCAATCCTCCAACCCTTTTTTGCGAACCTTCAGCTTGATCTTTTTATGAAAAACCGGCGCTTGACACACCGATCTCAGCAAATGCTCCGGGCGATAGATCCCATCGGAAACCGAGATCTCCAACACCGGCTTTCCGTCGAATCGGTCGCGCTCCTGCTCATTTCCGATCAAAAGAACGCCCTCAGCCTCCCGCAGATCTTCATCTGAAAAAATCGGGTTACCCACACGCTCGATCTTCAATAACATCCCCATTCTGCCGGCAGCAAGCTGTAATTGAGCCGCCGCTTCGGTGGCGGACTCCGTTTCCTCATCCACCACCGCCAGTACCAACGCCGTCTTTTCGTCAAAGGAACAAGCGGCGGGATACTCCCCCTCTTCCGCCAGTCGCATAAGCTCCATAAACGTATGTTCATCGGCGGCATCCATCAGCTGCTCCCGCAAATTTTCATTCATCAACAACACCGTCAATTTCGGGGTCGGGTCACACTTTTCTGCACAAGGGACCGCCGCAAGAAAAACCAGTCGGCTGTTTTCGCCGTCGGGGGCATGGAGATCGATCCCGGCAGGGACCGTTACCGCCGTGATCAACGGCTTCTTTACCGTTGCGGTCTTCAGATAACAGACCGCAACCCCGGCACCAATAGCATAGGGGACCTCCTCTTCCCGATAGTACATCTCCTGCCGGAGCTGTTTACTGCGCTCAGTATTCCCGCACTTTTGCTGCAGGGCCGCCAGAATATCGACGACCCCCTCCTTTTCCTTCAGAGTCACCCCTACACACAAGCCCTTTTCATCCATCCAATCGGTCAGCTTCATCACAACGCCCCTTTCCTATCATTAAGGGTGTGTCAAAGGCGAAAAAATTATACCGTTCACGGATTGTTTACATTCCGTTTCACACAAAAATCACATCCATCGGTTATTATTAAGAGTAAAAACCACGAAAGGAAGCGACGCTATGTATATCATCAAAAATGCTTTGCGCTGTATCGGACGTTCCAAGGGACGGAACATCCTGATCGGCATCATTGTTCTTGTAATCGCCATTTCAGCCTGCATCGGTCTTTCCATCCGCCAGGCCGCCGAAAGCGCAAAAGAGGACACCCTCTCTACCCTTACGGTGACCGGCACCATCTCTTTTGACCGTCAGGCCATGATGGGCCAGATGACCAAGCCGGAAGAGGGTTCCCAATCCGGCAGCTTTGACCGGGATCAGTTCGCCGAAATGATGGGGCAATCCTCTGCCCTCACGTTGGAGGAATATCAAAAATATGCCGCCGCAGAGTCGGTGCAGGATTTCTACTATTCCTCAACCGTATCGCTGAACGGCAACGACTCATTTGAGCCGGTCAGCAACGATACCGAAGAGACTGCACAACTATTTCAAGACTTTGGCAACACGATGGGTGGCCAAGGCGGAAAAGGCGACATGAAGGACCGTTTTAATCAGATGTCTGCCGATTTCAGCGTGGTAGGCTACAGCGGTGAAAATGCTATGACTGCCTTTCAGGAAGGAACCGCCTCGGTCACCAACGGCGCTATTTTCACCGAGGGAACTGCAGAATATCAATGCATCATCTCGGAAGAACTGGCTGCCTTCAATGAACTGAGCGTAGGCGATACCATCACCCTTACCAATCCAAGTAATGAAGAAGAGGCCTATACCCTGAAGGTGACCGGCTTTTATACCGACAGTTCCGCCAACGAAAGCAGTTTTTCCGGCATGGGTATGACCCGCAGTGACCCCGCCAATAAGATCTATATGAGCCATGCCGCTCTGCAGGCCATCGTTGACGCTTCTTCCGCCGCTCAAAGCAACGAGGAAGAGAGCACCGCACTGACCTCCGAACTGGAGGCAACCTATGTATTTGCCGATGTGGAAGCCTACGAGGCTTTTGCAGAAGAGGTTCGCACCTTAGGGCTGGAGGATACCTACACCATCTCCTCCTCGGATCTGACTGCCTATGAAAACAGTCTGACTCCGCTCAAGACCCTCAGCACCATGGCAGGGTGGTTCTTGCTGGTGATCCTGCTGATCGGCGCCGTGATCCTGATCGTATTGAACATCTTCAGTGTACGCGAGCGCAAATATGAGATCGGCGTTCTGACCGCTATGGGCATGAAAAAGAGTAAGGTCGCTCTGCAATTTTTGGTCGAGATCTTCACCGTAACCATTGCGGCGGTACTGATCGGTGCCATCATAGGCGGTGTTGCCGCGGTGCCGGTGACCAACGCCCTTTTGGAAAGCCAGGTCACCTCCCGCCAAACCCAATCCGATCGAATCGAGCAAAACTTCGGACGCGGTCAGGGCGGTGATATGCCGCAGAATATGCCCACGGATGCGCCGAGCGGCGAGGGTAAAAATCCCTTTGAAAACATGATAAGCGGCGCCTCGAATTATATTACCGAGATCGATTCCGCCATGAATCTGACGGTGGTGTTCCAGCTTTTGGGGATCGCTGTTTTGCTGACTCTGACGGCGGGGGCCTTTTCGATGCTATTTATTATGCGGTATGAGCCGTTGAAGATCTTATCCAACAGAGATTAAGGGGGGATTCAATATGAGTATTTTCACATTAGATCAAATCAGTTTTTCTTATGACACCACCCCGGTTCTGCAGGATCTTTCAATGAGATTTGAGAAGGGAAAGATCTACTGCATCACGGGCCGCTCCGGCGCCGGAAAGACCACCCTGCTTTCGATCCTCTCGGGATTGGCGGCACCCAATGCCGGAACCATTTATTATGAAGGAAAAGACATCAAAAAACTGAATAAATACACCTTCCGCAGTAAATATATCGGGGTCATTTTTCAAAGCTTTAATCTGCTCACCAAATATACTGCGCTGGAAAACGTGGTCCTTTCCATGGACATCGCCGGTGTGAAGGGGGTAAAAAAGAAAGAGCGGGCGTTGGAGTTATTGCAGAGCGTAGGGCTGAACGAGGAGGAAGCCAACCGACGGATCCTGAAGCTTTCGGGCGGTCAGCAACAGCGGGTCGCCATTGCTCGTGCGCTCTCTTATGACCCTGCCATCATCCTGGCAGACGAACCTACCGGAAATCTGGACGGGCATACCCAGCGTGAGATCATGGAGATTTTCCGCAGGTTAGCCGACGAGGGAAAGTGCGTCATTCTGGTCAGCCACTCCCCCGAGGTTGCCGACCTGTGCGACGAACGGTATGAATTGAAGAAAGTGACAAAATAAGAACCCCGAACCACCAATGCAATCAGAAACGGCGGGCGTGTACTCCGGAAACTTGTTGTATTCACAAAAAATAAGCCGACTTGACCAAGTCGGCTTATTTTTATTTTATTACTAAATTTCCTGCTTCGGCATCCACGCAAACAGTACCGGGCGAAAGATCTCCCTGCAGAATACGGCGTGCCAAAAGCGTTTCCAATTTTTGTTGCATCAGGCGACGCAAAGGACGGGCACCGAAGTTGGGATCATACCCAACCTCAATCAGGTAATTCTTAGCGGCGTCAGTCAGTTCGATCTTCAGTTGCTTATCAGCCAGGCGCTCCTGCAGTTCTGCCAGCAGCAGATCGACGATCCCGCCGATGTTCTCTTTCGTCAGAGGCTTATAGAACACCGTTTCATCCAAGCGGTTCAAAAATTCCGGACGGAAGGAGCGGCGCAGAAGCTGTTCTACCTGTGCCCGGGCCTCCGGGGCGATCTCACCATCTTCGATCCCCTCCAGAATGATATCAGAGCCGAGGTTGGAGGTCAGAATAATAATAGTGTTCTTAAAGTCTACCGTTCTGCCCTGACTGTCGGTGATCCGACCGTCATCCAGCACCTGCAACAGCACGTTAAAGACATCTGGATGGGCCTTTTCCACCTCGTCGAAGAGCACCACCGCATAGGGACGGCGGCGCACCGCCTCAGTCAGCTGACCGCCCTCATCGTAGCCCACATAGCCCGGAGGCGCACCGATCAGGCGGGAGACGGAATATTTTTCCATATATTCGCTCATGTCGATGCGGATCATACTCCGTTCATCGTCAAAAAGGGCCTGTGCCAAGGCCTTGGCCAGTTCGGTCTTGCCCACACCGGTGGGTCCGAGGAACAAAAAGGAACCGATGGGACGGTCGGGATCCTGAATTCCAGCGCGGGAGCGCAGAATAGCATCGCAGACCCGTTGCACCGCCTCGTCCTGGCCGATGACCCGCTGATGCAGAATATCGTCCAGGTGCAACAACTTTTCCCGCTCGCTTTCCATCAGCTTAGCTATGGGAATGCCGGTCCAACGAGCAACGATCTTGGCGATCTCTTCTTCCGTCACCTTATCACGAAGCAGAGTGTTTTCCTTCTGATTGGCGGTCCGCTCCGACTGCTCAGCCTCTTCCAATTGCTTTTTCAAGGTCGGGAGCTTGCCGTATTTCAGTTCTGCCGCCTTGTTCAGATCATAACGATTCTCAGCCTGCTGAATCGCATGGTTGGTCTGCTCGATCTCCTCCCGCAGCTTTTGTACCTTTGAAATAGCCTCTTTTTCGTTCTCCCACTTAGCTTTCATGGAGTTAAACTCATCCCGCAGGGTAGCCATCTCTTTTTGCAATTCCTGCAAGCGTGCCTCGGAAATGGGATCCTCATCCTTTTTCAACGCCTGCGCTTCGATCTCCAACTGCATGATCTTGCGTTGCTTTTCGTCCAGTTCTGTGGGCATCGATTCCATCTCGGTCTTGATCAAAGCACAAGCTTCATCCACCAAATCAATCGCCTTATCCGGCAAAAAGCGGTCACTGAT
>CAYLIT010000050.1:0-10236 GCA_964383835.1 uncultured Eubacteriales bacterium | reverse complement strand
AGTAGCCGTCGGTTTTGTCCAGAATGCCCGCCGCATAGTTCCAGATAATATGGCAATCGGGGGCGGTTTTGGAGATGATCTTTTGCAGTTTTTGGGGGTCCTCACAAAAGGCGTTCAAAAAGACGATCACCTTATAGCGGGAAAGCTCCAGTTCTGTAAGATCAGCGGTGCGGTAGAAGTCCACCGGTGCTCCGCATTCCTTTAAAATCGAGCCGGTGTGGTGGATGGTGGCTTTGTGCAATTCAAAGTTGGGGCGCATCCGATGCATGGCATCCTCGTTGATGACCATCAATACCTCTGCAACACGATGGTGTTCGGGTGCCTCGTAGAGAGCTTTGGAGGTTTCGTTCAGCAGGCGGACTTCGTTTTGGATCTCTTCGCTGTCCAGCCAGCCGCCGCCCAGATCCATCCACCAGTAGCCTTGGTTGAATACCACGTTTTTGGTAAATTCCCGCCAATAGACTGCCCGGGTCTGGTCAAAGTTTTTGGCAGGGTAGTCCTTGGGGCCGTTCCAGGTGCAAAGGTGGGTGCGGTTATCGATCTCGTCTACCCACAGCTTTTTGCGGTTCACCGAATTAGGAACCGCCTGGCCAAGTCCGGGATCGGTGGGGCCTACCCGGTTATAACCCTTGGGGCCGGCAACAAAATCAATGTAGGGGGAAGAAAGCATCCGTTCAAAGCCGGTATGCTGCATATTGGCGCTGTTTTCCGGCTCGGTAATATAGCCGTGGAAAACGCCGACTACCTTTTGGGGGACCAGCTCCTTGGCTACCTTGCAAAAGGCCTCTAAGGCATCCATGTTGCTGTCGCGGGTGAATTCGGAATAAACGATACAGCGTTCGTCCCGCTCGGTATGGAAGAACAACTGCTCCAGGGTGGGGGTGCCTACGTGGTAGCGATGGGAGATCCCGCCCTCCTCGATATAAAACCGCTCGTCGATGGCGGGCAGATCGTCGTAGTGCTTGCCTCGCCTTTCGGCGTACTCTAAAAAGGCCTTGGTGGCGTTGATGCCGTAGTCCCCTTTATGGCGGGGGTTGGGATCCCAAGTGCCCCATTGAGTGGTCTCGCCGGCGGTGCCGTAGGCTAAATGATAGCCAATGATACGGTCTGCATAAGGGGAGCTTTCCACGTGGTCAATAAAGCGGCGGAGCGCCTCGGAGGCATCTGCGATCCATTGCTTGGAGGAAAAGCTCTGCTGTGCCAAAAGGTCGGTGGGCTTGGGGGGATGGGAGCCGTGCGCCTCGGTACCGATCATGGCCTTGATCCCGTCAAGGGTGCGGGGGCCGCCTGCATAAACAAACACGTCCTCGGGATGCGCCTCACACCAGCCCTCGGGAACGTTCAGCTTGACACGGGGGAGATACAGAACGTTGGGCGCATGGGAAAAGAGCAGTTCAAGATAATGGTCGGTGAGGGTGTAATCATACTGATCGGGGCCTACCCAACCCACGGGAACGATGCAGGAGTGTACCAAAATGCCTTTTTCGTACATCGCCTTATGCCGCTCGGCGTGGCGAAGATGTACCTCCACGTCGGGCTTTTCCATCTCGTAGCCGAGCCGCGACCAAAAGATGGGGTTACGGCGTAAAAATTCAATGCGTTCGTTCAGATCCTTAAATTGCATGGCTCAGATCTCCTTTTAATAACGTAAGGGAAATTGGCGCTCTTCGGAGGAAATTTCGCCTTTGATGACCTTTTCAATATCATTAAGATAATCTTCGGTCTTATTCCAATGATGGTAATATTCCAGGGCGTATTTCTGCGTGAGGGTACGAACCTCCGTTAAAAGGCTGAGCGCTTGTTCACGGGACATGGAATCATGAAAACAGAAAAGGCGAATGCAACGGGGGAACAGCAAAAGCTGCTCCACACGGTCGAAGATCCGCTCGGTTCTTGCGGCGGAGAGTGCCTTTTGCAGGATAGCTTCGAACCGATCCAGCTCCTCGAGGGTATAGTAATCGGGTCGGAGGGCGGCACCGTTGTGGCAGTAGCCGTTATAGCCTCTCTTTTCTAAAACGGGATAATAATCCAGCCAGGCTTGATAATATTCCGTGACGTAGGGTTCAGCTTCCTTATAGTAAGCCTTACGAAATTCGTCGCAAAGCTCGATATAATCCTCTTTGCCGTTCCAGTGCAGGCGGGCGCGGGCAAAATCGTCCATTTCTGCGAAGGGCGAGCCGGCGCAAAAGCGCTGTGCCTGATTGAATACGTCCATAACGCCCAATTCGATGTAGGTATCATTATTGGCCTGGGCTGCCGGTATATTGGGATAGGGGAAGACCGCGGAATGGAAATCCTGACGGTAATCCCAAATACACAGATGCTTGGCAACGGCGTGCCAGCCTAAAAGGGAGTCCCGATATTCCTTGTTGTGTTCCTCGTCCATCAGGGGATAGAGATAATTGGCACGGATGGGGGCATAGCGGATGATGACGTTGTCACGTGCGATCACACTCTCATCGATGGGGAGATAGCGATCCCCCTCTTTGATGACGGGGGCATCGATGGTGGTGTGATAGGCAAAGCTGATGAGATAGATCTCGCGCTCAGGAGCGTTTTGCTTGCGCCAAGCCTCTACTGCGTCGGCTACCTTATTAACAAAGCGCATGGAAAGACCGCTGTGGGTGTATTGTTCTACCTCGCGGTTGCAGGTGGGGCAGTTACAATAATCGTAGGTGTCGCTCATGCCCAGCATGAAGAACATTTTGCTCTTTTCGGGGATGATATAGCCGTTCAGCAGATTATCCATGAAGGTGTTGAAGAATTCTTCGTCGTAAAGCCCCTTGGAGAAGCAGATCTGCGGATTGCATTTCGGACAGGGGGCATCGAAGTTCTCGGGGTTGACGTAGTACCAATCGGGATGTGCCTCCCGATGTACTTTATAATCCAGAATTTGCAGGGCATAGGACTGATCGTTCAGGGTGGACCAAGGAGTTGCCTCGCCGTGGCAGGGCTTACGTTGCCTCCAGCAGATATCACCGTTGACCCGCAGGCGAAAGCCGTTATCGGGGTGACAGGAGGTGTGGAAGCTGAAGGCATTCCGCCCGAAAAAGGTGGGGATATCCTTGATATGAAACTCCTTTTGGACGGCAGAGCGGGCAATGGTCTGCTCGTCCCTTGCGTAGTGGACGAAGCCCATGGCGTATTCCGCAAAGCCGTAGACGCCGAAGCAGGTGCCGGTATCGTTCACACCCTTGATGACGTGGGTGTTGCCGATGCTTTCGATGATAAAACCGTCAAATTTATACTCATTTTGGGTCATATTCAGCCCGAGAGAACGGAAATAGACCGTATTGCCGAGGGCAATATAATGGGCTTCCGGATCAGCGAGTTTACCCTCGTCGGTCACGGTGGGGATCGATACCCCTGCCAAGGCCAGGATCTCGGTCAGTTCCTCTGCAGCAAACCGCTCGGCCTCGGTGGCGTTTTGGGGGATAAGTATGGTGTAATCCGTGGCACCGTTCCGATAAAGATCCCCCTCTTTTTCAGTGATGGTGCCGTAATATCCGTTTAACCGCATGGCTTACAGCATCTTGACACGGGGCTTATATTTTTCAAGATAAGCCGCATTCTTTTCATCACCGCCGGGGGTGTTGGCAGAGGACCAGACGGGCGGAGTGATGCCTTTTTCTACGCAAAGCTTAACGGTTTCGATCTCCAAAAGATGGGCGATATAGAAATCGGCAATGTTGGAGATGGGGGCGATGGGGGTCTCGAAGCCGGGAACCTCTACGGCGGCGTCGCCGACGGGGTTGAAGTCCTCGATGCAGACCTCTGCGTAATCGTTGAGGTTGGTCTTGTTGGGGTGACGGATGAAATGATCCTCCGGCATCTCCTTTTGCCAGGCCTCGGAGGATACGGCAATGATCTTCACACCCCGCTTTTGGGCCTCCATGGCCGCATCGATGGTGGCGGGGTTGATGCCGATATTATGGAAGATGATCATGACGTCATCCTTCTTGAGATCGTAATATTTGATGATGGAGGCACCGAAATTGACGGTACGCTCCAGCTCCAGATATTTGAGTGCTTGATTGAATACCGAAAGACCGGTTTCCATCAGGGGGTTGATGCAGGCGAGACCTCCGGCACGGAAAAACATTTCACCTACGGGGAGGGTGGTGTGACCGCCGCCGCCGTAAACGTGGATCAGCCGATCGTTTTGGATGGCTTCGCACATCAACTCTGCGGCACGGTGGATGTTTTCACCCTGGGTGGCATTGATTTTTTCTAAATTTTCAACTACTGCTTTAAAATATCCAAGATCGTTCATTCTTTATTCTCCAATACTCTTTTATAGTTTTCGCCGATTCTGTCCCAAAGCTTGATGGGATCGGGGGCTTGTACGACGGTGCCGTAGCCGCCACGGTAGGTCCAGGTGGCCAGGCGGTCTACCCCTGCAGCCTTATACAGCTCCACGACCTTATCGATCTGATCGAAGTCTTCGGGCTGGTTGTGGTAGCCCATCAGCCAACGCTCCGATTGCTTGCCGTATTTCTTGGCAATGGCAACGGTGCGGTCGGTGATCTCCTTAAAGAAGCTCTCCGGCAGGGACCAGTTGATGATGGTGGTGGAAAAAACGTCAAAATAGGGGCAGGATGCCACCATATCCCAGTTATCGTAGCCACGCATTTCGGTGACGTAGTAGCTGTTTTTAGTGGCGTGGACACAACAGGTGATCTCCAGCTTCGGATCGTATTCCTTTAAGGCCTTGGAGCAATCAGCCAGGGTCTTGAGCGCTTCCCGCCAGCGGAACTGCTTAACGTCGTCGTTCATGAACTTGGGCATTTCGTAACCGTAATACTCTTCAAACTTCTTCATGCACTCGGGGCAACGGCAGGACCAATCGTCCCCGGCACCGCCGGTAATGGAGGCGTAGGACTTGGGGTAGGCGTAGTGGGGCTCGTCCCAAAAGAAGCCGTCCACCTCGGTTTCCCGGGCCAGCTTCAGGCAGATGCCGGTGAAATAATCACGAAACGCATTGGTGTTGAAGCAGGCGGCGTTTAACACCTCGCCGGTATAGGCCGAGACCTGACGGTGGTGGATATTGTTCTGTAAAAACAGACTGACCTGTTCGCCGCCGAAATATTTGCCGATGCCCCAGGGATCGGCGATGACCCTCAGCCCCAGCTCGTGGGCCGCTTTGACGATATTATTGATATTGGGAAACCAAAAGTCCACGTCAAATTCCGTGATGGCCAGGATCACCGTATCACAGCCGTGATCCTTCATCTCTTTGAAATCTGCAATGGCGTGTTCCACGTAGTTTAATCCGTAGTAGCTTACTGCTGTATGCTTGATAGACATCGATTTTTACTCCTCGTAGTTGATTTTGACAGGGCTTCCGCTATAGACACTGTCGTAGGCAGCGTTCATGGCGGTGATGGTCTTTTTATGCTCGGCCAGCGAGAGCACCGCACGATCCTTACCGTCCCGAATGTCGGTGACAAAGTTATGAATAAAGATTTTGCGTTGGCGGTCGATGGAGAGGTTATTAGCGGAGACCGCATATTTTTGACTGCCGGGAACCAGATACTCTACGTAGTCGGCACCGTAGCTGTCGGCATAAAGCGTACCCTTGGTGCCGGTCACCTGCAGCTCCACCTGCACCGGGCGGGGGTATTGGCTGAGGTTGGCGTAGTAGTTCTCTCCGTTGGCACGGGCACGCTCGATCTCCCGGTTGGCGTAAGAGGGATCCAGTGAAAAGATGACCCCGTTTTGAAGGGTGCCGATCACATAGATCAGATCCTCGGTCTCGGCACCGTCCCGCATATTGGGGGCGGCTTCGGCGTAGACCGTATCGAAATCGCTGTCGAAGATATACCGAACCAGGTCGAAGATATGGGGGTGGTCGGTCAGAGCACCGCCACGGAAGATCTTACTGCCGGGGCGGATGGGGATCCGTTTTCCGTAGCTTTGCTCGGGAATATCCATCCATTGGTTCCACCACATGGGGTTGTGGGAATAGTTATAGCCGTTAAAGGCTTTGATCTCGCCCAGCTTGCCGCTGTCAATGATCTCTTTGATTCGCTCGATGGTTGCCTTCCAGCGCATCTCAAGCTCAATGTAGACGATGATATCGTTTTCCTTGGCCAGGCGGAGCATTTCATCATATTCCTCCATATCGTAGGAGGGGGCTTTCATGGAGATCACGTGGATCCCACGTTCGGCACAAAGGCGGAATTCGTGGATGTGCCGATTGTTGGCGCCGCCGCAGATACAGGCTTCGATCTCGGGGTGGGCGTTCAGCATTTCTTCTTCGTCATAGAAAATATCCACACCGTCAAAAACGTGAGCACCCAATCGGTTTTCATAGATGATCCGTGCTCGGGGGGCAAAGGATACCGCTACGACCTCCACTTCATCGTTTTGGCAAAGGGCTTGATAAAGATAATAGCAATGTCCGTTTTCAAAGCCGGTTACGGCCATTTTGATCTTATTCATTCCATGACCTCCTTTCGGGTTCCGGTAGAGGCAGAGTCTTTTGCCGCCGCCATACAACGGCGATAGTGGGGATCCAGCGCTTTCCATTCGCAAGGGTCGATATTGCCCAAGAGGATCTCGATAATGGCCGCCGCTTTGGTGGCGTCGGTCTTGGAAAGACCGTACATATAATTAAATATGTCGTTATAGGTCTCGGGTTCTTTCTCGTCCTCGGTGAAGAGGTAGACCGCCTCGCTGGCGATCTTTTGCGAAACCACACGGTCAGAGGCCATGCCGTCTGAGCCCCACAGGGTGTGACGGCCCTGTTCGACGGTGTCCTCGTTCAGTACCGCCGCCAGTTCAAAGATGGCCACCTGCTCCTTTTCGGTGGTGGCAATCATATTCAATGCAGGGTCGTTGCGGTAACAGGTTACCTTGGCGATGGGGGAGCCTAATACCTGCTCGGCAATGTCCAGCTCACGATAAAGCAGGCGGTCCAGTCCTTCGCTCTTACGGCAGGAGCGGTTGAGCTTAAAGCTACAGGGCTTACGCTCCGGTGCCATTTGGATCAAAGTGGCGATCTGCGTATCACACCGCCACCAGAAAAAGGGATATTCCGTACCGTCGAGGATCAGCTTGTCGTAAAGATCGCCCTCACCGGCGGGAAGATGGCGCCATTCTTTATCGATGGAGTAGCGGTACATTTCGATGACCGATGCTACACCCTCTTCAATGGTATTACATTTTTTCATCTCTTCGACCTCCTTTTTATAGTTTGATTATAGCATGGAACCCTGTGGTTTAAAATACAAAAAACAGAACATTTTTTACGATTTTCATAACTGTTTTGTTGCAAAGCGAAGAAAAAGGTGTTATAGTGTGATGGGGTGATGAAATGTTCTTTAAAACATCGGAAATTACGGCGGAGCTTCTTACAGTGCTGGAGCTGGAGTGGGAGCGGGTCAATGCCAAGGCAGAGCCACGGCGTTTTCATGCCCTTTCTCTTCGGTTGATGGGCGGAGCTTCCTTCTTTTATAACGGCGAATTGCTTACGGTAGAGGAGGGGGACGTCACCTTTGCCCCAGCCGGTTTGGAATTTCATAAGGAGGCAGAGCAGGGGCGGATCTTGGTGATCCATTTTACCGCCAAAGAGGAACTGCCCCGTGAATTTTTGCGGTTTAAACCTCAAAATCCTCAATATTATATCGAATGGTTTACCGAGCTTTATCAGGTCTGGTCTAAGAAGCAGCTGGGGTATGAGCACAAGGCGAAGATGCTTTTTTATAAGATCGTTTATGAGATCGAACGGGAATGGGCTGAAAAAAAGCCATCTTCCGTCAATGGAAAGCTGGCGGAGGCCTTTGATTATATTCACGGCCATTTTACCGATCAAAAGCTTTCGGTGGAGCAGCTTGCCGCCCGCTGCGGGATGAGCGATACCTATTTCAGGCGGCTTTTTTCAGCCGAGTTCGGTACCACGCCGTTGAAGTATATCAACGCCCTGCGATTACACCACGCCAAGGAGCTTCTGCGGGCGGATTACTATACCGTAGAGGAGATCGCGGAGCTTTGCGGGTTTAATAACATCAATTATTTCAGTTTTTTTATAAAAAAAGAAACCGGACTGTCGCCCTTGGCGCTCCGAAAAGCGCTGCTTAAAGAAATTAAGGCGTAAAAACGCCCTCTGCCGCATTGGCAGAGGGCGTTTTTTAGTGTAGGTATTTCAGGAAGATGCAGGTGCCTTCTTCCATTTCTTGGGTGATGGTGGTGACCGCATCAAAGCGCTCCCCCGTGAAGATATTTTCGCAGGTGGTGGGTTGCTTAAAGCGGATGGTGACTGTTTGCGTTTTCTCCGATAAAAGATAGAGGAATCGGTTATCGGTGTGCACCACGCAGTAGGCGGGGGCATAGAGATGGACCCCTGCAGCCTCCAGAAGAGCGCGGGCGGTCTCTGCCGTCATCACGTTGGGGTGGGCGTTGAGGATATGGGTGCGCCCGTCCGATGCCTTGCGGGAGGCGGTCTTGATCCTGCCGTCTGCGTGCCGCTCTAAGGTGGTGAGCTCCTCCTGCTCCTTGACGTACAGAACCGGCAGTCGGGGCTCTTCATAGGGAGAAGTGCCCTTGGGATATTCCCCGACGGAAAAGCCGGTCAGCTTTTGGATATTCTGAGTGCCGAAGCTGCCGTCCTTGGCATCTGAGATGCCTGCGGCATAGTCCCAGATGATATGGCAATCGGGGCGGGTCTTCTTTAAAAGCTCCTGCAGTTTTTCGTGATCCTCGTAAAAGGCGTTCAGGAAGAGGATGACCTTATATTGCGTAAGATCCAGCTCGGGCAGGTCGGCAACGCGGTAGAAATCCATGGGTGCGCCGGTTTCCTTGATGACGGAGCCCACGTGATGGATCCCTTCGTGAATGGCGGAGTTGGGGCGCATCCGGGACATCATGTTTTCGTTGATGACCAACAGCACCTCGGATGCACTCTTATGGGTCTCCTTTTCAAGATACAGCTGATCGGAGGTCCTGCGTAGCAGGGCGATCTCGTCCTGAATTTCCTCGGAATCCAGCCAGCCGCCGCCCAGATCCATCCACCAATAGCCTTGGTGATGGGTCACGTTTTTGGTAAATTCACGCCAATAAACGGCGCGGGTCTGATCAAAGTTTTTGGCGGGGTAATCGTGCTGAGGGCGGGTGATCTTGGTACAAAGATGGGTGCGGTTATCCAACTCGTCCACCCAAAGCTTTTTGCGGTTGATGGAGTTGGTGATCGCTTGACCCAGCCCCGGATCGGTGGGGCTGATGCGGACGTAGCCCTTGGGGGAGGCGATAAAATCGACGTAGGGTGACTTCAGAAGCCGTTCGTAGGCGGCGTGCTGGGCGTTGGCGGTCTTGGAGGGCTCCAGCAGATAGCCGTAGAAGGCGCCGATCACCTTTTGGGGGACAAGCTCCCGCACCACCTTGCCGAAGGCCTCAATGGCATCCATATCGCCATCGCCCTGAAATTCTGCGTAAAGGACGCAGCGCTCATCTGCCTCGGTATGGTAAAACAATTGGTCGAGGGTGGGGGTGCCCACCTGAAAATCACGGGGCGTTCCGCCCTCTTCAATATAAAAGCGCTGCTCGATGGGCGGGACGGCATCGTAGATTTTGCCTCGCTTGGCGGCGTATTCGATGAAGGCCTTGGTGGCGTTGATGCCGTAGTCTCCTTTATGGAAGGGATCGGGGTTCCAGGTGCCCCATTGGGTGGTCTCACCCGAGGTGCCGTAGGCTAAGTGATAGCCGATGATACGGTCTGCCCAGGGGGAGGCTTCCACGTGCTCGATAAAGCGGCGGAGTGCCTCGGAGGCGTCGGCGATCCATTTTTGGGAGAAAAAGCTTTGCTGCGCGATCATATCGGTCGGCTTAAAGGGGTGGGAGCCGTGGGCTTCCGTGCCGAGCATGGCGATGATGTCCTCCCGCTTGCGGGGGCCGCAGCCGTAGACGAAGACGTCGTCGGGGTTGGCTTCGCACCAGCCCTCGGGAACGTTCAGCTTGATACGGGGCAGAAAGATCAGATCGGGACAGGTGGAGAACAGCAAGTCGAATAATTTATCGACCCTGGTATAGTCGTATTGATCGGGGCCGATCCAGCCGCTGGGGATGATGGAGGAGTGAACCGTAATTCCTTTTTCGTAAAAGGTCTTATGACGGCCTGCGTTGGTAACGTGAGCCTCCCAGTCGGTATCCTGCTCAATGCCCAGGCGGGACCAAAAGATGGGGTTACGGCGCAGATATTCGATTTTTTCTTCTAATGACATTTTTATGATGTCGTTCACG
>CAYLIT010000049.1:0-10565 GCA_964383835.1 uncultured Eubacteriales bacterium | reverse complement strand
AAGAATCATCCGTGCCGTATTTCCACCGATGCCCGATACGGAAATCAGCAGCAGGGTGTCGAGAATTTTGACGATAAGCTCGCCACTTTAGTAGAGGATATGCGTGAAACTTTGCGCAAGGAGCAAGGCGCCGGGCTTGCGGCGCCTCAGGTCGGAATTTTACGGCAGATCTTTATTGCTGATATTCATTGCGATGGCTCGGAATACAAAGAGTTTATCAATCCCGAGATCCTTTCAGCTACCGGTAAGAACGACAAGTATTACGAAGGCTGTCTGTCTTTTCCGGGTCGTAGCTTCCGCATTGTTCGAGCCAACAAGGTCAAGATGCGCGCCCAGAATATAAAAGGGGAATGGTTTGAGTTTTCTGCAGAGGATTTCGTGGCACGTTGCCTGCTTCATGAGTACGATCATCTGCAAGGAGTTACGATCCCGATGATCGGGGAAGAGGTTTATGACGATGAGTAAACTTCGTGTTTTGTTTATGGGAACGCCGGATTTTGCTCTGGCATCCTGCAAAGCGATTTATGAGCAGTATGATCTGGTGGGCGTTGTGTCCCAGCCGGACCGACCCAAAGGTCGCGGTGGAAAAATGACCGCTCCTCCCGTAAAGGAGTTTGCATTGGAAAAAGGCTTGCCTGTTTGGCAGCCAACCGTCTTGAAAGATGGTTCCTTTCTATCTGTTTTGAAGGAGACTGATCCGGATTTGATCGTTGTTGCGGCATACGGTCGTATTCTTCCGGAGTATATCCTGAATTATCCTCGCTATGGATGTATCAATATTCACGGTTCTTTATTGCCAAAATATCGTGGCGCCGCCCCGATCCAGCGTGCTGTGATCAATGGTGATACTGAAACCGGTGTCACGATCATGAAAATGGCGAAGGGGATGGATACGGGAGATATGATTCTGCAGAAGGTGACGCCTATTCACCCGGAAGATACTGCCGGCACTATTTTTGATCGGCTGGCAGAATTGGGGGTTGAGGCACTTTTGGAAACGATTCCTAAGCTGCAGGATGGTACTGCAGAATTTATTCCTCAAAAAGATGCAGACGCTACCTATGCACCGATGATCGATAAAGCTGAAGCTGCGATCGATTTTAAACACGATGCAAAAGCGGTACGGAACCTGATCATGGGGATGAACCCTTCACCCGGTGCATTCGTCGATTTTGGTGATTACCGCCTGAAAATTCATGAGGCCTATTTGTGCGGCGCCGTTAAAGAGGCTGCCGGTGTTGTTTGCGATATTAACGCAGAAGGTGTGACAGTTGCTTGCGGTGATGGGAACGGTATTTTGGTCAAAGTAATCCAAAAACAGGGAAAAAATAAGACAGACGCATATTCCTATGCTTGCGGCGCTAAACTTGCCGTAGGGGAATATTTAAAATAAAAGGAGAACGCGAACAGATATGTTCCAAACCTACTATTTCGGTATCTTTACCATGCTACCGGTGTTGCTTTTGAGTGCCATTGTTCAGGCTCAGATGCAATCCACCTACTCGAAATACGCAAAACTCAGCAACAGCCGAGGAATGACCGGTGCGAAAATGGCAGAAATGATCTTGCACGGCGCTGGGATCTATGATGTGACGATCACCTGCATCAACGGACAGCTTTCTGATCATTTTGATCCGACCAAAAAGGTGGTTCGTCTTTCTGAAAATGTGTATAACGGAACCAGCATTGCTTCGATCGGCATTGCCGCCCATGAATGTGGACATGCGATCCAGCATCATGCGGGGTATTTCCCGATCCGGGTACGCTCCGCGGTGGTTGGAATAACAAATTTTAGTTCGAAACTGCTCTATTTTCTGATGATCGCCAGTATTTTCGTTTCCGGTTACACCTACGGAACGGTAATTTTCAATTTGGTGATCCTTTGCTATGCGGTGTTGTTTTTCTTTCAACTGATCACACTTCCGGTGGAGTTTAATGCTTCGGCCAGGGCAATGGAGCAGGTGCGCACCTCCGGTTTTGGTGATCAGGATGCTACCGGCGTGAAGAAGGTATTGACGGCTGCGGCAATGACCTATGTTGCATCGGCAATTACCGTGTTATGGCAGCTCTTGATCCTGATCAATCGCTCTAATCGTCGCAGATAATGGATGTCCGTCTGCTTGCTTACAACTTAATATTAGACTGGGAAACAAAGAACACTTTTCCCAATCTCGCATTGAAAAATGCGCTCCGCTCTGTCAAGGATGATCGTGACCGCCGATTTATCACTGCCGTGGTATACGGCGTTGTGGAACGTAAGATCACGTTGGATCATTTCTTATCGAAGTGTTCGGATCGTCGATTGGAGCAGTTATCTCCGGTGGTTTTATCTGCGCTTCGCTTTGGACTGCATCAAATGTTTTATATGCAGATCCCGGCCTCTGCCGCCTGTAACACTACGGTTGATTTGGTCAAAAAGCGGGGAATGGCGCACAGCGCCGGCTATGTGAATGCAGTTTTACGGCGATGCGACCGCGAACGTGACACCTTGCTTGCCTTGAAAAAGGCGGATTTTTCGGTTCGGTACTCCATTTTGCCGGAATTGGTGGATCTTTTGCTGGAACAGTATGGGAAAGAACGGTTCGTAGCAATGATGGAGGAAATCAAAAAGCCGGATACGTCGGTTTATCTTTTCCATAATATTAAGCGAGGGTCTGCCGGGGAATTTTTGAAAAGAATGCAATGTGAAGGCGTTACATTGGAGAAAACCGCTCTTTCACATTTATACCGTGTTGCCACTGGCTTTTCTATTGATACCTCCCCGTGCTTTCGTGACGGATGGTTTCATGTTGTGGGGCGTCATTCAGCCGAAGCGGCTCTTTTAATACCGAGAGAAAGTGGACTGGTACTGGACCTTTGCGCCGCCCCCGGCGGCAAGACCTTCATCATGGCCTCTGTTTCCAATGGGACAGTCCACTCCTTTGATATTCACCCTCATAAGGTCGAGCAACTCAAAAAATCAGCTGACCGTTTAAAACACAAAAATGTGAAGGTTGAACTTGCAGATGCTTCGGTTTTTAATGAGCAGTTCATCGAAACAGCAGATTTCGTTATGTGTGATGTTCCGTGTAGCGGACTGGGTATTATGGGCAAAAAGCCTGATATCAAATATAAAAAGTATGAAAGCAAAGATTTCACCGATCTGCAGCAAAAAATTCTGCAGAACGGTGCGCAATATCTGAAATCCGGCGGACGGTTGGTGTATTCTACCTGTACCATTGATCGGCGCGAAAACCAGCAAACCGTCGAGCGGTTTCTGAATGAAAACCCTGTGTTTTCTTATGATACCGCCGCCATGCCCGAAGGTTATAAGATCTATCTTCCCGAACATGGAGCAGACGGTTTCTTTATTGCGGTGCTAAAGAAAGGCTAACATTTGAAAGCAGATTTAAAATCAATGACAAGGGAGGAACTTTCTTCCTACATATCAGAGCTTGGTGAACCGGCCTTTCGCAGTAAGCAGATCTTTCGCTGGATCCATCGGGGAGTATCCTCTTTTGATGAGATGACCGATCTTCCCAAGTCACTGAAAGAGCGGTTGGAAAATGAGGCATATATAACGACGATTCGTGTGTTTAAGCGGTTTCGGTCTCAGTTGGATGATACGGTAAAGTATCTGTTTGAACTGGAGGATGGAAATATCATTGAAACGGTAGCAATGAAGTATCATCACGGCTATTCGCTTTGTATTTCCTGCCAGGTCGGGTGCCGGATGGGGTGTTCTTTTTGCCAATCCACCAAGAACGGCCTGATCCGTTCGCTTACCGCGGGCGAGATCTTGGATCAGATCCTGCAGGTACAATTGGATCTTGGGATTCGGATCTCCAACATCGTGATGATGGGCATCGGTGAACCGCTGGATAATTTTGACGAAGTCGCACGTTTCCTTAAAAATGTTAATGATCCAGAAGGGGTCAACATTGGATATCGGCACGTCTCTCTTTCTACCTGTGGTTTGGTGCCCGGGATCGTGCGGTTAGCCGAATTGGAGCTACCAATCACACTTTCGATCTCATTGCACGGTTCTACTGATGAGATCCGTACCGGAATGATGCCGGTAAACCGTAAATATAATGTAGAACAGCTGATCGGCGCTTGTATGGCTTATCAAGCAAAAACAGGGCGCAGGATCTCTTTTGAATACGCTGTCATTGCCGGGGTCAACGATAGTGCGGAGGATGCAAAACGTCTTTCGATTTTATTAAAAGGGCTATTGTGTCATGTCAATTTGATTCCGGTCAATCCGATTGAAAAGGGGACTTACCGTCCGCCGTCAAGAAAGAATGTACTGAATTTTCAAGATACATTGATCAAGCTTGGGCTGAATGCTACGATCCGCAGGACGCTTGGAAGTGATATTTCTGCTTCTTGCGGTCAGCTTCGTCATCAAAATGCGAAAAAAGGAGGCGCAGAGAATTGAAAGTAATAGCACAAAGCGATATCGGTATGGTGCGAAAAGAAAACCAGGATTCGTTCTGGATCCATCAATTCGATGATCATACTACTATCGCCGTAGTCTGCGACGGCATGGGCGGCGCTCGTGGCGGTCAACAGGCAAGCACCATGACTGTGGAAGCAGTACGAAAGATCTTTTTGGCACTTCTGCAGTCGGAATGCATTGAATCTGTTTTTCAACAGGCAATCGAACTGAGTAATCAATACGTTTATCGCAAGGCCTATGATGATCCTGCGTTATCCGGAATGGGAACGACGATCGTTATTGCGTTGGTTCAGAATGATGTTGCTTATTTTGCTAATGTTGGTGATAGCCGTGGGTATCATATTAAAAACGGAAGCATAAATCAAGTGACAAAGGATCATTCTGCGGTGCAGGAATTGGTGGATAGCGGTCATATCACCGAACGCCAGGCAAAGCTGCATCCGAACAAGAATATCATTACCAGGGCGATCGGTATCGAAGAAGAGGTTGCGTTCGACTTCTATCAAGTCGAGGTTGAACCCGGAGATGTCTTGGTCCTTTGCTCGGATGGTTTATCGAACCATGTGGATGAAAATGAGATCCAATTTGAGATCGCCGGCGGTGAATTTGATTTTCTGCCCAAACGGTTGATCGAGCTTGCAAACAGCAGAGGCGGCGACGATAATATTACAGTTGCAGCCATTCGGATATAGTGTGAGAAGGAGTACGTATCATGGAAAAATATATTGGAAAAGTTTTAAATGATCGTTATATGATTACCGAGGTGATCGGCGTTGGCGGCATGGCCTATGTTTATAAAGCCTTTGATAAGGTTTGTAACAGAGTTGTAGCTGTCAAGGTTCTTAAGGATGAGTTTATGTCGGACGCACAGTTCCGCCGTCGTTTTACCAACGAATCCAAGGCCATTACGATGCTTTCTCACGGAAATATCGTGGATGTATATGATGTTTCTTTGGAGGGTGATGCGCTCTATATTGTGATGGAATACATCGACGGGATCACCCTGAAAGAATACATGGAGAAAAAGGGTGTTCTTACAAGCGCCGAAGCGTTGCATTTTGTGAAACAGATCCTGAAGGGGCTTTCTCACGCACATGAGCGCGGAATCGTTCATCGGGATGTGAAGCCGCATAATATTTTGCTGCTTAAAGACGGTACCATCAAGATCACAGACTTCGGGATTGCTCGTCTGACCAAGTTTGATACGCAAACGATCAGCGATATGACCATTGGTTCGGTACACTATATCAGTCCGGAGCAGGCAAGCGGTGACCGTACCGATGAGCGGAGCGATATTTATTCCGTAGGCATCATTCTTTATGAAATGCTGACCGGAAAGCTTCCCTTTGAGGCAGATACCGCTGTCGCGGTTGCGTTAATGCAGGTGCAGGCTCAGCCTGATCTGCCCAGCGAGTTGATCCCTGATATGCCTCAGGGACTTGAAGAGATCATCCTGAAGTCAATTATGAAGGATCCTACCATTCGCTACCAATCCGCCGGCTCCATTCTTGCGGATATCACTTTGTTTGAATCGGATCCCACGATTGTATTTAATTACACTGCAGAGCCCATTGAGGAAGAGCCTTTTGCTGATAATTCTCCCACGATCTTTGCCGATAGCCTTGTGGAAGGTCAGGAAGAGGGGGAGGAAGCAGACGAAGAAGATGAGGATGAGCTTCCCGAAGAGCAGTCCAAGTTTAAAACGACCTGGTTGCCCATTCTTGCGGGTGTTGGTACCGCGTTTGTGGTATTGGTGCTGGTTGCGCTTGGAATCATCTTTCAGAAAGAATTGTTCGGCCCCAAGACCGTTACCTGTCCTGATGTTGTCGGCATGACCTTAGAGGATGCAAAAGCTGGCTATACCTTTGAGTTTGTAGTAGGCTCTACTGCGCCCAGCGACAAGTATACCGACGGTCAGATCATTTCCCAGAATCCAGAAGCAAATAGTCAGATCAAGAAAAAGGGTACGATTACCGTTGTGGTCAGCACCGGTCCTGCCAGTACAAACCCAAATGATGACTCCACATATGAAGATACAAACTATGTTCCGGATGTCATCACCTGGACAAAGGCCGATGCAATTGCGGAGTTTAAACGGCAGAGTATTTCTTATCGCATTGAAACCAAGCATGATGATGAGGTTGAGGAAGGTTGCGTTATTTCTACCTATCCCACTGCCGGCAAAGAAATCGACAGCAGCGATACCGTTGTGATCTATATCAGCAGCGGTCCCAAGGATGAGCCCGAACCTGAGGTTGAAACTGTGATCATGCCGCCGCTGGTTGGTCAGTCAGAAGATGCAGCTAAAACTACGTTGAAGAACAATAAACTGGAGATCGGTACGGTTACCACTGCGCACAGCGATACTGTGGCAGAAGGTCTTGTGATCTCTCAGAGTGTTTTGGCAGATACCAGCGTAGAGGTTGGCACAAAGGTTAATATCGTTGTGAGTTCCGGACCGGAAGCGACCACTCCACCTGCTGATAATGAGTCGAGCGGTGATGCCGACGGGGAGACCGATACTCCCTCTACCGATACGGGGAGCGAAGATTCCGGCGATACCGATACATCGGTTTCCACCCCCGACACTGAGACCGGTGCAGGAACAAGCACCGAAGAGGGATCCGGCGATACAGAGGGGAATACGTCGTCGACTGACACTAACACCTCTGCTAACGGTTGATGGACGGTAAAGTTATTAAATTGCTGGCCGGTGTATATACCGTATCAACGGCGGACGGCGACTATCTTTGTCGTGCCAAAGGAAGCTTTCGTAAAGAAGGCATTTCACCCGTGCCCGGTGATAACGTTGAAATTTTAGCATTGCCCGATCATACCGGGCGGATCGATAAGATTTTGCCTCGAAGCAACTATATGATCCGCCCCAATGTCGCCAATGTGGATGTTCTTTGCTATGTTTCATCGTATTCGCAACCGACCCCGTTTCCGTTTACCATCGATAAGATACTGATCATTGCGCAAAATCAGGGGATCGCGCCGATTTTAGTGTTCAATAAAATCGATCTTCCCGATACAGAGCGAGTATCGGAGCTGGCAGAGCTTTACCGTTCGCTGGGATACAACGTTTATTGCGTTTCGGCCGCTACCGGCAATGGAATCGAAGAATTACGCTCAGCTCTGACAAATAAAACGGTGGTCTTTGCCGGGAATACCGGAGTTGGAAAAAGCAGTGTGTTAAATTTTCTTTATCCCGGACTTAGGCTCCCTACCGGTGAGGTTTCGGAAAAGCTCGGCCGCGGTCGGCATACAACTCGTCACATTGAGTTATATCCTGCAGAAGGTGGATTGATCGGGGACACTCCCGGCTTTGGCGCTTTGGAGCTTGAGGGGTACCAAATTGAGCGTAGCGGATTGGCGGGATATTTCCCTGAGTTTGCTCCCTTTGTTGAGAAATGTGATTTTCTGAATTGTATGCATTATAATGAACGAAATTGCGCGGTTCGTGACGCTGTCGAGGAAGGCAAAATCAACGTGGGTCGTTATGAAAGCTATCGACAGATCTATCAATATTTAAAGGAGGAAGAAACTCCTTGGAGCAAAAAAACAGGAAATTGATGATCTTTTTGGCTGGTGAATTGCGGAACCAAGAGCATCTGCTTGCGCTGATCGAAAGGGAATACTTTGATTATTACGCTGCAGATGCCGGTTATCTTCACGCAAATAGATTAGGGTTATCTCCACGTCGTATTCTGGGCGATTTTGATTCTGCAAAAAAACCGGATGTGGATGGAATTATGATCTATCCTTCCGAAAAGGACCAGACCGACAGTGAGCTTGCTTTGGAACTTGCTGTGCAGGATGGGTATCGTGAGGTTTGGATGATCGCTCCGTTTGGTGGGCGCCTAGATCATACTGTTGCTAATTTGTGTCTGTTGGAGGCTGCTGCTGAAAAAAAGATCGATCTGAAGCTTTACGATGGCGAAAACCTTGCGTTTTTAATGCAAAACGGCCGCTGGGAATTATCACCGCATTACCGTTACATTTCGTTTTTTCCATGGAAAAACGATGCCGAAATTTCGTTAAGCGGATTTAAATATCCGCTGGATCATTATAATTTAAAAATCAAACAGCCCGTTGGCGTCAGCAATGAGCCCAAGGGTAATCCGCGGATCGAGATCCATCGCGGGTCCGTGCTGTGTGTTTGTGTTGAAAATATTCGGGAGGAAGTATGACAAGACAAAAACAAAGAAAAGTGGTCTTTCAGTTGGTATACGCCTTGAATTATCAGGGCCTGGACTGCAAAGATACAATTTTAGAGGAGTTTTACCGTCAGCAAGAGGGTACGGATAAGCTTCCTTATATTGATGACACCTTTTTTGGTATCTGCGAGAACTGGGACGCGATCAACGAACTGATCGAGCCGGCATTGGCAAATTGGTCCATGAAGCGGCTTAGTGCCGTATGCCTTGCCATTTTGCGGCTGGCTGTATATGAGGTGACGTTCAATCCCGATATTCCGGATCGCGTTGCAGTTAACGAAGCCATCGAGTTGGCTAAGGAATTCGGTGACGAGGACTCCGGCAGCTTTGTGCACGGCGTTTTGAGCAGTATCGCGAAATAATGGAACGCCCAGCCATTACTGTATCTCAATTAAATCAGTATTTAAAGGGCGTTCTTGAATCGGATCTGAACTTGAAACACATTTGGGTCCAGGGTGAGATCTCCAATCTGACGATCCATGGAAGCGGCCATATTTATCTGCGAATGAAGGATGAAAACGGAATTGTCAGTGCCGTAATGTTTCGTTCCAGTGCGGCGAAATTGAAGTTCCGACCGGAAAATGGCATGAAGATCCTGGCAAAGGGCAGCGTATCCGTATTTGAAAAAACCGGCGTATATCAGCTCTATATCACCGAAATGAAGCAAGATGGAGCCGGTGATCTTTATGTTGCTTTGGAGCAGTTGAAAAAGCAACTTGCAGAGGCAGGAATTTTTGCGGAAAGCCATAAAAAGCAGATCCCTGTGATCCCTCAAAAAATCGGAGTAATCACGTCTCCTACTGGCGCTGCAGTCCGTGATATTATTCAAATCACAGGTCGGCGATTTCCACTTGCGGAGGTGGCTGTTTTTCCCGCCATCGTCCAAGGGGACCAGGCACCGGCCTCTTTGATCAGTGGTATCGATTATTTTGAGCAGGTCGAGCCGGTCGACGTGATTATTATTGGCAGAGGCGGCGGTTCTATCGAGGATCTTTGGGGCTTTAACAGTCCGGATCTTGCGTTGGCGGTTTATAATTGCTCGACCCCCATTGTATCGGCAGTAGGACATGAAACTGATTTTACCATCTGCGACTTTGCGGCAGATCTGCGGGCTCCTACACCGTCTGGCGCCGCCGAAATCGTGGTCCCGGATATGCAAGATCTTTTGCGACGTATTAAACAGGATCAAAAACGCTTGCAAAGCGCATTGCTTGGCTCCATGCAGCATAAGCGGGAACGGCTGGAACGCTATTCTAAGGCTCGTATCATGGTGGATCCGCGCACTTTTACCGATAAGCCTTATATGATACTGGATCATTTGATTGATCGTTTGCATCATAACATTCGCCAGAGGACCGCGGTTCAACGTAGTGGTATCGCGACTTTGATGGCTAAGCTGGATGCTCTGAGTCCTTTGAAAGTATTGCGTCGCGGCTATGCGGTTGCCGAGAATACGGAGGGCACATTGATCCGCCATGCCGATCAGATAAAAGAAAATGATAAGATCCTTCTTCGTCTTGATGGCGGAAGCGCCTCTTGTAGAGTGGAAGAGATCAAAAAGGAAAATAAACATGGAAAAGAAATTGAAGTTTGAAGATGCCCTTGATCAATTGGCTGCGATCGTAAAGACGCTTGAAAGCGGGGAGGTGCCTTTGGATGAGTCTATTGCTCTGTATGAGACCGGTATGAAATTGAGCAGGCAATGCACCGAGATTTTGGAGCAGGCCGAACAAAAGGTTCGTTTTTTACAGCAGAGCGAGGAAGTAAATAACGATGAACGCTGAATATTTGATAGTAAAAAACCAATTGGATCACTTGCTTGAAGCGCTCGTGCCACAGGCGTTGGGGGATGATCATCCTCTTTGTGACGCAATGACCTATGGGGTGAATTCACCCGGTAAGCG
>CAYLIT010000048.1:0-10603 GCA_964383835.1 uncultured Eubacteriales bacterium | reverse complement strand
AAAGGCGGATCCAATATTCGGTTTCAGCCGTTTCCTTCAAAGAGATCTGCAATTTGAAAATAAAATCCGACCTACTTGCACCATAGATCGCTTCGTTCGCATTAGCGCCTATACTGGTGCCGCTACGCAAAACTTGATCAGACAATACCCGCTCTTTTTTCTTTTCCAAAAGATACCGCCGCAGCTTTACGATTCTTACAGCAAAAGATAATGATTTTTCTAAAAGGATATTGTGTTCATACATAAGCCTTTTTGTAATGATTTTTGCTTCGCAAAAATCTTCCTTTTTTATTATTTATTCTTTATTATTTATTATTTCTTTGCAATGATATAGCGTGGAAGCCCGGAAAGATCGTCATATAAAGTAGCTCCGGGGAGGGTCTCTTCAAAGATCGTTCGTACGCCCGCGGCGGTATCCTCGCCGGCTTCTACGATCAGCTCGCCGCCCTCCTTCAACAGCTTCGCCCAATCCTTAGCCAAGGCCCGGTAATAAAGCAGACCGTCACAGCCGCCGTCCAGCGCCAAAGCAGGCTCCTGCTGAACCTCCGGCTGGAGAGTGGGCAGGTCTTTGGTTTTGATATACGGCGGATTACTGACGATAACGTCAAACTCCATCTTCTCCATAAAGAACGGTACGCCCTGCAGAATATCCCATTTTTCGATCTTTACGTCTGCTTCCAAGGCTTCGGCATTTTTCTTTGCCACCTTCAAGGCCAGCTCGCTGACGTCCACCAGCATGACCTCGGCCTCGGGGAGCATTTTTTTGATAGCGATACCGATACAACCACTCCCGGTACAGAGATCCAGCACCTTGACCGGCCGTCCCTGATAGTTTTTCACCACGTACTCCACCAGCCACTCGGTCTCGGGACGGGGGATGAGCACGTCGGGACTGACGATAAATTCAAGCCCCATAAACTCCCAGCTCCCCAGGATATGCTGCAGAGGCTTGCGGTCTCCCCGGGCACGGATATCCTCCCAGTAGCCCAGCACCACCTCGTCGGGATACTCTTCCTCGCCCGAAATGAGGATCTGGGCGCGGGTGGCACCGAAATGCTTATTTAAGATACAGTAGGCATCGTTGCGATAGTCTTCGATCTGCCGCTCCTTCAAGACGATCTCGCCCTGGCGTAAGATATCTCTTAATTTTGCTCTCATTTTTCTTCCTTATCTTTAATATAAGTACCGTCCTCATCCACGATGAGTTCTTTTTCCATGGGATAGTCGTTCAAAACGCCCTTCAACGCCACCAGCGCCACCGCGATCTGCTTTTCGTCCGGCTCGCGGGTGGTAATCAACTGGAACCACTTACCGGGGGCAGAGATCACACGGGTCAGCAGATTATCGTGCTTGCCGGCGTAGCGGATAAATTCGTATGCAACCCCCATCACCAGGGGAATAAAGGCAATTTTGATCAAGGTGCGCACCAGCCGGTTGCCCCAAGGCAGGAACATCGCCACGATGATGCTGATCAGCAGGGTGAAAAACATGAACGAGGTGCCGCACCGGGGGTGCAAGCGTTTACATTTCATGGCATTGGCAGGGGTCAGCTCCTGCTTGCCCTCAAAGCAGAAAATCGATTTGTGCTCACCGCCGTGATATTGGAAGGTGCGGCGCATATCCGGCATCAGTGAAACCAACAGCAGATAGGCAAAAAAGACGGCGATCTTAATAAAGCCTTCCACAAAGGCCTTCAGCACCGGGTGAGCCGCCTTCAGCGCCCAGCCGGTAAAGAGGGCAGGCAGATACATAAACAAAAACAGCGAAAGTGCCAGACCCAGCACCATTGCCACCGCGCCCAGCACCGCCATACCGGTCTTGCCCAACAGCTTGTCTAAAAACTTATCCACTTTTGAAGGGTTTTCCGGCTCCTCCAGCCCCTCCATAGAAACGTCTGCCGAATACATAAGACAGCCGTAGCTCATCTTCATTGAAAGAATAAAGTTGACGACCCCCCGCAGAATGGGGATCTTGGTATACCATTTCTGTTTACTGTCGATGGGCTCTACCTGTAATTGGATAGAGCCGTCGTTGCGGCGTAAGGCGATGGCCATCCGATCTTCGCCCCGCATCATGACCCCCTCGATCAGCGCACTGCCGCCGATGGAGGTGTATTTATTTTTGTTTTTTTTCATAATCATTACTTCCTTTCAATTTATAATAATAGCATAAAATATGCCGATGGGGCAAGCCCCATCGGCATATTTTTATATTTTTCTTAAAATCCGCAGATTTCATTCAGTCCACATAGCGATCAGTTGAGTGGCAATGGTCTTGATCTCTTCTTCCGTCCAATCGGGGTCAACGTTGAGATGCACCGCTTTTTTCAAGATCTCCAGGCTCTTTTTACAGCAATCCTTATCAAAGGATGCAAAGCTGTTCGCCGGCAGATTAAAGGGATTCATCAAGGGGTGCGCTGCACCCTTTTTCTCCAAAATGGGCGCCCAAGCGGTATAGACGTGCTTGCCGGTGTTGATAGGCACCGTCGCCTTGATGGGGGAGCGCTCGGCAAACCGCTCTGCCTCCTCGGCGGCATCAAACTGCAGGGTCAGCGTGGTGGCGCAATCACCCTCCGGATCGTTCGTGGGGATAAACTTGAAGTGCGGTGCCAACAGCTCCATCAGCTTTTTCTTATTACGACGAAGATCTGCCAGGATGCCGTCCAGCTTCTTTAACTGTTCCCGCAGGATGGCGGCGGTGATCTCATTGGTGCGAAGCTCGGTGCCGCAGAAGGGTTCTACCGAAAAATCCTCCATCTGATTGCCGAAAAAAGCCACCGCACTACTATCGTGATAGATCAACGCCCGCTCAAAAATCTCTTTATTATCCGTCAAGAGGGCGCCGCCCTCGCCGGCGGAGATGATCTTAAAATAGTTAAAGCTCAAAGCACCGGCATCGCCGATGGTGCCGAGATACTTGCCCTTATAAGAACCGCCGTCTGCCTGGCAGGCATCCTCCAGAATCTTGATACCATGCTTTTTGGCAATGGCGGTCAGCCGATCCATATCACAGGGAAAGCCACGCATGTGCACCGGAATCACCGCCTTGGTGCGGGAAGTGATCTTTTTTTCCACGTCCGAAGGATCGATCATCAGCGTTTCATCGATCTCCGCAATGACCGGCACCGCTCCTGCCGCCACCACCGCCATGGCGGTGGCAATATAGGTATACGCCGGGACGATAACCTCATCTCCCGGGCCGATCCCCATACCCACCAAGGCAGAGACCAGAGCACCCTGGCCGGAGGTCATCAGAATAGTATGCTCTGCACCCAGCTTTTCCTTCAGTTCTTTTTCAAAGTTCTGAACCTCCTGCAAAGGCCCTTTATTAACCTTGAACAGTTGACCGCTTTCGATAACTCTTGCTACTGCATCTTTTTCTTCTTGACCCATCCGATACATAGTAAATCTCCTTAATTTAATATGCCGTTACTTCTACTTCATGAAGATCGTGGTCGCCCTGCGGCTCGACCTCGATATAAATATCGTGCCGATATTCCGAGATGACCACGATACAGTCCTTGCCATCCATCAGCTCGGCCTGCACGATCCAATCGCCGTCCTTATAGAAATTATCGTCGCTGAGTATGCCGTCGCAATACAACTGAGCGCTGTCGCCACTGTAGCGGAGATGGACGTAGCCCTTATCGCCCTCCACCTTGACCCGATAGAACTTCAACGGCCAATCGGGGATATGCTCATAACTTTCACCGTCCCCGCCGGAGGATTGCAGTTCATAGAAGAACTTACGATCCAGGCCGGGATCTTCGATCTCTTCCCAGGTAACCTTCGCCAAGGGGATCTCCCGTTTTACCTCGGTATAGCTCCACTCGCCGTTCTCGTAGCGCCAATAGGCGTAGCTTGCCCATCCGGCGGCGCTGATGCCGTCGTATTTCGTTTCGGTCAGGTCGCACTCATCGCCCATGTAAATGCCGTCCGAGAAAACGCAGATCCGCTCCGCCTCTTCTCTTGTAAGAACGATAAAGGTCTCGTCGCCCAGCTTGAAGCCGTTTTCCTTACCAATCTTTGCGGTGATGGGCTCCATTCCTTCAAATTTAAATACGGGCTCGTTGCCACGAATTTCCACAAAAAAGTAGGTGTTGCCCCATTTGGTCAAGGGCTGAGCCAAGGCATACTCGGCAAAATGACTGCCGTAACGAATACGATAGGGCATAATGAAAGAATAGTTTTCTGCCACCGTCATGCCCTCGGCAGGGATCACGTTACCGTCGGGCATCTTGAACTGTACGTCCTCATAGCTGTCCTTTTGATAGACGTGCATAAAGTTATTGACAAAGATATAACCGTTATTTTCTTTATTCAAACGAGCAGCATATCTCAGATGCTTGAGATCGTAACGGTCGTTCTTTTCGTCGGTCAGCACCGTCTGCATTTCACAAAGCTCGTTGCTGTAAGCATTAAAGAAATGGTTGATCAGCTTCATGCGACGGTAGGTAGGGGTAGTATTCCCCGAACAGCCGATGGCGGCGGTGAAATCGTAGCTGATGATGGGATAGCAACGTTTTGCCCAGGGCCCGTGCCAAAGGTTCAGCGCCTGCCCGTTGATCAGCAGATTTCTGCCGCCCGAGAAAATATAGTAGCCAATTGAGTTCATACCGCCGCCCAGCTTGGTCAGCGCCATGGCATAGTTATCGTCGGCAGTCAAAAGAGGTCGGCGATGCTTGGCTTGATTGCCGCCGATGCCCAATTCTGCCCAACAGTTGGGGTATTCATCGTAATTGATATGCGCCTTGGGAAAATCGTCCTGATCGAAGATCGCCTGATCGGCAATGTCCGGGGCATTGCGGTTCTTGGTAAACTCAAAATGTCCTGCAGGACGGCGCTTATTTCTGCCGGTATAGAAGGGGGCATCGGGATAACCGCCCCAAACGGGGATAAATTCATAGTCACGGAACAGCGCCCCGCCGTTGACGCCCCAGCCGGTGATGGTATAGAGAGGTGCCTCGATGCCAACGCTGATGGCCAGCTCCTTCAACGCCTGCAGATGATCTCCGTCGCCCAGCACCTCGTTATCGATCTGGATCTGGAAGATGTTACCGCCGTTTTTATAAAGATACGGGTGGATCTGTTCATAGACCTTCTCGTACCAGATTTTAACTTTTGCCAAATATTTGGGGTCGTTGGTACGCCATTTATATTCACCGGAAGATACGATCCAGGGAGCCAGACCGCCGCACAGATGCTCCGAGGTGACCCAAGGGCCGATCCGCAAAGAGACCATCATATCGTGCTTATGGCACATCTCCAGGAAGTAGCGGATATCCTTATCGCCGGTAAAATCAAATTTACCTTCTTCAAATTCATGAACACACCAGAACAGATAGGTAGACACCGTATTGAGGCCGTCTGCCTTCATCTTGATGATGCGATCCTCCCAATGGGCTTTACGGGTACGGGTTACCGGCATTTCGCCTGCAATCGGACAAAAGGGTTTCCCGTCACGGGTCAGATAAAGGTTATTGGCATAGATCTCCACACCCTCGGGGTTTTTACCGCCCATGCGGAATTTGCCCTCCACCTTTTCAACGTATCTGGGCTTTTCAAACTGATGAACCATTTTCACGTTCTCCTTTATTTTCTTTGATTTCATTTTACGGCAAAGCATAGAGCGGAGCAACCACGGAAATTCTTAAAAAATTCTCAAAAATTCTCACACCTATTGACGAAAATTCATGATATTGTTATGATATTACCAAGGAGGCGGAAAAATGCTTTACCAAAAATTGCTCGTAGGGGAAAAGCCCTATAATATCAGTAGCGGTTACCCTTCCCGTGGATTTGAAAACCACCGCCATCCGGAGGTGGAATTATACTACTGTGCAGAAGGAACCCACACCCTTCGCTTCGACCAAACCAACCGGGAGCTGACGTCGGGAAGCCTTGCCGTCATTGGGTCGATGAATGCCCATGAGAGTTTAAGAAACGAGTCCGGCGGTTGCCGGGTGCTGATGGCAAAGGTGGGGCCGGTCTTTCTGGCAGAATATTTTGATGCACTGGAGGAGATCGCCCGGAACAATCCGGTCGTTCAGTTCATTCCCGGGCAGGATGATGCGATCCTTTCCATCCTGCAAAATTTGATACAGATCTGTAATCAAGAAGATCCCATCGCCAAATTGGAAACCAAGGGCCTGTTATATCAGCTTTGTGCGGCATTGCTCCGTTATTTCGAGCAGGCCGAGCAAACAAAGGCCGAAGGCCGTGAGCTGCGGGCAGTCCAAAAGGTTGAACAGGCGTTGGGGATGATTTATGAACAGTATCAGACCGGGGTGACGGTGGCACAAGCGGCACAGCTTTGCGGCTACAGTAAAAGCAGCTTTTGCCGTGTTTTCAAGCGCATCACCGGATATACCTTTCACCAGGTGCTCAACCACCACCGCATCCAAATGGCTTGCGTCCTTTTGAAAAAGACCGACAGCTCCGTCGAGCAGATTGCCGGAGAGGTAGGTTTTACCGACACCAAGACCTTTTGCCGGGTCTTTAAATCCGAAATGGGGGTCACAGCCGGGCAATACCGCCAGGCAGAATAACTATTGTAAAATCTTCATTTCTATGTTAAAATGATAGTAATTATGCTTAAAAGGAGCACATTTTTAAATGAAAAAAAGAATTTTGACCGTGGTTTTGGCCGTTTTACTGTTGCTTTGCACCGGATGCCAAAAGGCTACCCTTGAAAACTATAAGCTTTTCCGCTCCACTCCCTTAGGGTTTTCCATGGAGTATCCCTCCTTCTGGAGCAAGTCCTCGGATAATGCCAACGGCCTTGCAGTTTTTCTGACCCCCACCGAAGGCTACAGCGACGACTATAATGAATCAGTCTCCGTACGGCGGTTTACGCTGGATATGGAGGGCGAGGATGCGTATAATAACTACGTAAAGGGCTACGTTTCCGATCTGGAAAGTACCCTGAAAAACTATAAGCTGGTCTCCGAGACCGACACCACCCTGGGCGGTCAGCCGGCCTATCAGATCGTCTACGAAAGCACCGACGCCGAGGAAGGCTCTGACACCACCAGCGAGATGCGCTTCTTGCAGATCTTTGCTCAGCAGGACGAAAAGGTCTACGTGGTGACCTACATGGCGGAGTTTACCAGCTACAGCTATTTTCTGACCAACGTGGAAGCCATGATCTCCACCTTTCAATTTATCTGATGATCAAGGGAAGCGTCTCTGAAAAAGTAAAGAAGCGGGACCAAGCCCTCTACCAAGCCATCTGCAACCGGATGGAGCGGGAGGGCCGCTTTCCCACGGTCCGAGAGCTGATGGCCGAGCAAGGCGTCTCGTCCTCCAGCATGATCGTCTCGTCCCTCAACCGCTTAGAGGAGCAGGGGCTGATCCTGCGGGAAGGGCGGCGGCGCACCCTGCCGGGGCAGGGTGGCAGTATGCCGGTTCCCATTTTGGGAACCATCGCCGCCGGCGAGCCGCTGATGGCCACTGAGCACATCGAAGGCTACCTGCAGGTCCGGCCGGAGCTGGCCAAGAACCGCAGTCTTTTTGCCCTCAAGGTGCGGGGAGACAGCATGATCGGCGCAGGCATTCTGGACGGGGACACCGTTCTTTTGGAGCAGACCCCCA
This sequence comes from uncultured Eubacteriales bacterium, assembly GCA_964383835.1. Lineage (GTDB taxonomy): Bacteria > Bacillota > Clostridia > Oscillospirales > QAKW01 > QAKW01. The sequence continues at coordinate 3,011 of CAYLIT010000048.1, read as the reverse complement.
CCGTAGAGAACGGCGAGATCGCCGCTGTGTGGCTGGAGGATGCCGCCACCGTCAAACGGTTCTACCGTGAAAAAGACCGTATCCGTCTGCAACCGGAAAACGACCGCCTGCAGCCCATCTACACCAAGGCTTGTACCGTTCTGGGCAAGGTCATCGGGTTAGTACGAAGCTATGAATGATCCCAACGTCGGGGCGATTTTAGCCCAATACAATTTAGCTACCGCCAAGAGCCTGGGGCAGAATTTTCTGCGGGACGGCGGGGTACTGCAAGAGATCGCCGATGCCGCCTGCCCGGCCGAGCGGATCGTAGAGATCGGTGCCGGGATCGGCTCGCTGACCGGCCTTTTATGCGAGGGAGCCGGCGAGGTAATCACCGTAGAGATCGACCGCAAGCTGGAGCCCTTGCTCCTGGCAGAGATCCCTTATAAAAACCACCGCTTTTTATGGCAGGATATTTTAAAGACCGATCTTTCCCGGGTTTTTGACGGCAAAACCTATACCGTGGTAGGCAATCTGCCTTATTATATTACCACCGAGATCCTGATGGAGTTGTTTGAGACCATCGATCATTGGGATCACGCCGTTCTGATGGTGCAACGGGAGGTGGCAGAAAGGCTGTTGGCCGGCCCCGGTAGCAAGGAATACCGTGCCGCCTCGGTCATCACCCAGGCCCTTTGCGACGGAGAGCTGCTTTTTGAAGTCCCGCCCCATTGCTTTTATCCGCCTCCCCACGTGCACAGCGCCGTCATGCGGCTGACCCCCAAGACAGACCGGCCGGAGGCCAAAAGCTTCATCGCCTTTGCCAAGGCGGCCTTCGCTGCACGCCGCAAAAAAATGACCTCCTCGGCCGCCCTGCAACAGTTGCTTCAAATCGATAAAAACGGCTTGATATCGTTACTTTCGGCGGCGGACCTGCCCTCCGAGAGCCGCGCAGAGACCTTTACCCCGGAAGAATTCTGTCAACTTTACAAACTTGCACAAAATAAAATGGGATAATTTTGCAAACTTTAGCAAAAATAGGGATTGCAAAGGCTAAAATCAGCAAGTATAATTTTATTATAAATATTTTTTAAGGAAGGAACACTAATATGACCACCAAGAATCAAGCATTATTGACCTGGATCGACGAGATGGCCGCTATCACCAAGCCCGAGAAGATCGTTTGGATCGACGGCAGTGAGGAGCAGCTTGAGGCACTGCGTGCCGAGGCTTGCTCCACCGGTGAGATCGAAAAGCTGGATCAGGAGAAGCTCCCCGGCTGCTATCTGCATCGTACCGATCCCCTGGACGTTGCCCGTGTAGAGGACCGTACCTTTATCTGCGCACGCAGCGAAAGGGAAGCCGGCCCCACCAACAACTGGATGGATCCCCAGGATGCCTATAAGATGATGTACGAGCTGTTCGACGGCTCCATGAAGGGCCGCACCATGTACGTCATCCCCTACAGCATGGGCGTGATCGGCTCTCCCTTCTCCAAGATCGGTATCGAGCTGACCGACAGCATCTACGTCGTACTGAATATGCACATTATGACCCGCATCGGCGCCAAGGTGCTGGAAGCTCTTGGTGACGGCGAGTTCGTAAAGGGCCTGCACTCCAGAGCCCAGATGGATGCCGAGAAGAAATATATCATGCACTTCCCCGAGGACAACACCATCATGTCCGTCAACTCCGGTTACGGCGGTAACGTTCTGTTGGGTAAAAAGTGCTTCGCCCTGCGTATCGCTTCTTACCTCGGAAAGAACGAGGGCTGGATGGCTGAGCATATGCTCATCCTGGGCGTTGAGAACCCCGAAGGCGAGGTTCGTTATATCTGCGCCGCTTTCCCCTCTGCCTGCGGTAAGACCAACCTGGCCATGCTGATCCCCCCCGAGTATTATGCCAAGAAGGGCTACAAGGTATGGTGTGTAGGTGACGATATCTCCTGGCTGCGCATCGGTGAGGACGGCCGCCTCTATGCCATGAACCCCGAGAACGGCTTCTTCGGCGTAGCACCCGGTACCAACGAGAAGTCCAACCCCAACGCTCTGGCTTCCACCATGAAGAACACCATCTTCACCAACGTTTGCCACACTGCTGACAACACCGTTTGGTGGGAAGGCCTGAACAAGGATCTGCCCGAGAACGCCATCGACTGGAAGGGCGCTCCCTGGGATCCCGCCAAGTTCAACAAGGCTGACAAGTCTACCTGCGCTGCTCATCCCAACAGCCGCTTTACCGCTCCTGCCGAGAATTGCCCCTGCATCTCCAAGGAGTTCAATAACCCCAACGGTGTGCCCATCGATGCAATCGTATTCGGCGGCCGCCGTGCTAAGACCGCTCCCCTGGTATATCAGTCCTTTGACTGGAACCACGGTGTGTTCGTAGGCTCCATCATGGCTTCCGAGACCACCGCTGCCGCTGCCGGCGCTGTCGGTGTCGTTCGCCGGGATCCCATGGCGATGCTGCCCTTCTGCGGCTACAACATGGGTGACTACTTCGCTCACTGGATCGAGATGGGTAAAAAGATCCCCCATGCTCCCAAGATCTTCAACGTCAACTGGTTCCGTACCGACGATGAAGGCAACTTCATCTGGCCGGGCTTTGGTGACAACCTCCGCGTTCTGATGTGGATCCTGGATCGTTGCGCCGGTAAGGCCGAGGCCGAGGAGACCGCCATCGGTTACCTGCCCAAGGCTGAGGATATCAACATTGAGGGTCTGAAGGATATTGATCTTGAGACCATCAAGGGTCTGCTGTCCGTTGATAAGGATCTGTGGAAGGAAGACGTTGTCGGCATCAAGGAGTTCTACTCCAAGTTTGATAAGTACGACACTCTGCCTGCAGAGCTGAAGAAGGAATTGGCCGATTTTGAAGCTCGTCTTGATAAGTAAGACGGCTGAAAAAGGCGCAAACCAACTGAAATAAGGAAGCCTCCCGAGAAATCGGGAGGCTTCAGACTGTCAAAAAAGGCACAGACCGCAGAAAAATAAGAATAAAGAGCGGTTGAAGCCAATTTATAAAGTATGAAG
>CAYLIT010000047.1:0-10859 GCA_964383835.1 uncultured Eubacteriales bacterium | reverse complement strand
TACAGAAAAACCACTGTTTTCGCTTACTGAAAACAGTGGTTTTTTGACAGTCTGAGGGGCTGTAAAAAACATACGTTTTTTACAGCCCCTTCATTTTAGTAGCCTACTGCAATACCGAACAGCAAGATCAGGGCGGTGAGGAGCAGGTTGAGAAGCTGGAATTTCCAGCTCCATTTGAACCATTTGCTGTAGCTTACGTCTGCCAGCCCAAGGCTGATCAGCAGGGCGGGGTTGGTGGGATAAAAGACGTTGGAAAAGCCGTCGCCAAAGGCAAAGGCTACCACGCAAAGCTGGGCCGAGATGCCGAAGATCTGTGCCATCGGTACGATCAGCGGGATCAGCATAAAGGCTTTGGCCGAGCCGGAGGGGATGAAGAAATTCATTACCAGTACGATGAGGTAGATGAAGAGGATCACCGCCCAGCCGGGGAACTGACGGGCCAGGTCCACGGCGCCGTGGAGGATGGTGTCTAAGGTGTGGGCTTCCTCCAGGGTGTATTTGATGGAGGAGGCCATCAGGATCATCGCCACCGCCGGCAGAATGTCGGTGACGCCCGATAAAAAGCTCTTACCCAGCTTTTGGCCCATGCCAGCCACTAAAGTGGAGACGATGCCGGCGATCAGGAACATCACCGCTACGATGATCATGGTATAGTCCTGCAGGGCGGGGATAAAGCCGGAACAGAGGATGATGGCGATGCCGGCACCTACGATGGCCAAAAAGCAGGTCAGCGCCCGGTCCATTTTGGGTTCTCTTGCGAAGGCTTCGTTGGCTTCGGCGGCAGAGAGGGGCGTTTCGATGCGCCTGGTGTGGAAGGTCAGAAAGGTCATCAAAAGGCCGTAGATCAGCACAAAGGAGAGCAGCCGCAGCCAGGTGCCGGAGAACATGGGCAGACCCGCCAATTGTTGGGCGACGCCTACCGTAAAGGGGTTGAACACGCCGGAGGCGAAGCCGCAGCCCACCGCCAAAAGGCGCATGCCCACGCCGGTGAGAGAATCCCAGCCTAATTTTACAGCCAACGCCACCACAATAGGAACCAGCGGCACGCACTCTTCAAAGGAGCCGATCAGGGCGCCCATGGCCATGAAGAAGAACACCACGATGGCCATCAGTCGATAGCGGACCCCGCCGAAGCGGTGGACCATTTTGTCCAGCATATATTTCATCAGCCCGCATTGGTCCAGGGCGTTGAAGACGCCGCCGATCACCAGCAAGAAGGCGATGACGGCGATCAGGGCACCGCTGCCGGAGGCTCCCAGCACCAGGAGGGGGGAGAGCAACCATTTCCAGAAGGGGATGCCGCCCTCCACATATTGAAAGCCCGCCTGCTGATCGATCAGCAGATTACCCTCGGCATCCTCAAAGCGGGCGTATTCGCCGCCGGGGATGAAGAGGGTCAGCAGATAGGCTGCGATCATCAGCACGAAGATGACGGCAATGGCGGTGATAAAGGATTTGACGCCGATATTTAAGCCTTTGTTTTGTTGTTTTTCCATAGTATTCCTCATGTTTCATAATAAGAAGCAGCATCGCGCGGATGCTGCTTCTTTAGGTTTAATCTTCAAAAATTCCTGCGTAGTGACGGCTGACCGTTGCCATGTATTTCAAGGCAACGGGCCAGAGCTCTGCCGGCTGATTGCGGAAGAAACGGTCGGCCTCTAAGGTAAAGATGCCGCTGTAGCCCACCTCTTTCAGAGCTTCAAAGATCAAGGGCATTTCCATTAAGCCGTTGCCGGGGAGGGTGTGCATATCCTCACGGTAGTTATTATCGTGGATATGCAGGGCGGTGATGCGCTTGCCCATGTGCCGGATCATAGGGACGGGATCCTCCCCCACCAGTACCATGTGACCAAGATCCAGGCAGGCGGTGAAGTGCTCGCCGTACTGCTCCTGCAGGGTATCTACGTAGCGGTTGAATTCCTCTCGATGGGAGCAGGTGCTGTGCTCGATGACACCCCGCAGCTTGTTGCGCTGGAACATATTCTCGGTGCAGATCCGGATGCCGTACTTTTCGCAAAGAGGCAGGAAACGGGGGTAGTATTCCATATTGATGCGGAACAGTTCCTCCTCGTTGCCGATGTAGGTGATGTGTTGCAGGGGATGGACCACGATCTTTTTGGCGCCCGCCAAAGCGGCGATCTCGATACTGCGCCAGACGGTGGGGAAGTGGAACCCTTCAAAATCGTCCATGCCGAAGCCGAAGGGGGCGTGGGCCTGCAGAATGGGCAGACCGATCTTTTCGGAATGGGCGCGCAGGGCCAGAGCTTTCTCCTTATAATCATCGCCGTTCCAATAATGGTCGGGATCCTTCATATCGCAAAGGGTCAGGTCGGCGGCGTCAAAGCCTGCCGCCTTGAGCATATCCAGGGCTTTTTCTTCGCCGTAGACCTTGGAAAGACTTCCGGTGGGGGTGCAGATCAGCATAATAGTTCCTCGCTTTCTTGGAGCGTCCCTTGCAAATCAGGACACTTTTTCAGTCAAATCAAGACCTTTCTATTGTGTTTTTTTGGCATTATAATGAACTTAATCCTGAACCTTTTTGCGGTAGAGCAGGAAGTACCAGGCCGCAACCGCCGCAGCCACCAATACCACACCGCCGCCGACGCCGATCCATACCCATATGGAGATAGGCTTTTTGCCGGTGTTATCGCCGGTGTCGGGATCGTCCTTTTCTAAGGAGGGAACGTCCTGCTCGATGACCTCGAAGGTGCCGTCTTCCTTACCCTCTACCTTGATGGAACCGACCTCTTCGCCGGTCTCCTTATCCTTTAAGACTACGTCGGTCACCTTGCCCGGCTCGGGCGTTTCGGAGTATTCCGGCTCGAAAACGGTGGTGTTGCCGTCCTCGTCTACATGGTAGATATCCTCGGTCTCGGGATCGGTGATCCAACTGCCGGTGGGCTTTTTGGTAGCTTCTTCGGTCTCAGTGGAGGGTTCTTCGCTCTCGCCGTCGGCCGTTTCACCGCCGGTGGTGGTGTCATCCGGGGTGGTATTGTCGGTAGTCGTATCGCCGGTGACGGTATCATTCTGGGTGGTGTTGTCGGTAGTCGTATCGCCGGTGGTGGTATCATCGGGGGTGGTGTTGTCGGTAGTCGTATCGCCGGTGGTGGTATCGTCGGGGGTGGTAGTGCTGCCGGTGGTATCGTCGGGAGTAGAGGACGCACCGGGCTGATCGTCGCCTACGTAGATCCGCCCCTCCTCGATCACCGGGTAGACCGACTGGGGCTTGGGGGTGCTGGGATCAAAGAATTCATGGTGTGCCACGGTGATGGGAGAGCCGTTGCTCTCGGGGGATTCGGCGATGATCTTGAAGGTGACGGAGAACAGCTTCATGTTGCCCTCCAAAGACTTATTGGCATCGGCCGAAAGGACGTTGATGGCAGGCTTGCCCTGATAGGTGTAGGCAGTGTTCTTCATAAAAAGACCGCTGCACTCCAGTTTTTTGGCCTCTACAGGCTCCAGCACGGTGCTGTCGTAGGTCAGGATCACTCGGAAGGAGGCGCAGACCGGGGCGTTTTCCACCAGGCCGGTCACCGTTACGGTATCGCCCACCTGGCCGCTGGCGCTTTCCAAGCGGAAGACCATTTTATCCTCTGCCGCAAGGGCGACGGGGGTGAGCATTAAAAGAACTAAAATAAAGCAGATCACTCGTTTCATCGAACAAAATTCCTTTCTGTGAATCTTGAATAATTATAACATTTAATATATAATGCTGTCAAGAAGGGGGCATAAAGATGCTTTATAAAAAGAATGGTAATAAAAATCTGGATCCGGAGCTGTTCCGTCAGCCTACCGCCGAGTACCGGGGTGCTCCGTTCTGGGCCTGGAACTGCAAGCTGGATCGGGAGCAGATCCTCAGGCAGATCGATTACTTTAAGGAGATGGGCTTCGGCGGATTTCATATGCATTCCCGCATCGGCATGGCCTCCGAATACCTGGGTGAGGAGTTCATGGGCCATATCAAGGCCTGTGTGAAAAAAGCAAAGGCTGAGGGGATGTTGGCTTGGCTTTACGATGAGGACCGTTGGGCCAGCGGTGCCGCAGGCGGCTATTTGACCTGCGAGAAAAAGTATCGCTTAAAGCATCTGAGGTTCAGCACCACCCACCCTGCGGAATATCTTGGGAAGGACGAGGCCTTTGATGCGGGCAAGCCGTATTTTTTGGCCGCTTACGACGTGGAGCTGGACGAGGCGGGGTATCTGACCGCTTATCGGCGTATCGGTGCAGAAGAAGAGGCCAAGGGGAATAAATGGTACGCTTCGGTCTGTACCGCCGAGGACGATCCTTGGTTTAACAACCAGAGCTATCCCGATACCATGGATGAGGAAACCATGGCTCGGTTTATTGACATTACCTATGAGGCCTATTTAAAGACGGTGGGCGAGGAATTTGACCAAACCGTCCCCGCTATTTTTACCGATGAGCCCAACCATCTTTGCCGGGTGGGTACATTGCCGGTTCGTGCCCGCTGGGAGCAGGATATTGCGGTGGCTTGGAGCCGCTTTTTTGAAGAAAAATACCAGGAGCGCTACGGCGAGGATCTTTTGGACCGCCTGCCGGAGCTTTTCTGGATCACCAAGGACCGCAAGGATGCGGTCGTGAAATACCGTTACTACGATTTTTGCGCCGAGCGGTTTGCGAAAAGCTTTGCCGATCAGTGCGGCAAGTGGTGCGAGAACCACGGCCTTGCTCTGACGGGGCATTTCCTTTATGAGGAGGGGCTGAAGCAACAGGTAGGAGCCACCGGCGACATCATGCGGCAGTACCGCTCCATGGCCCTGCCCGGCATTGATATTCTTTGCAACAACATCGAATTGACCACCGCCAAGCAATGCCAGTCGGTGGTGCATCAACTGGGCAAAGAGGGGATGATGGCGGAGCTTTACGGCGTTACCAACTGGGATTTTGATTTCAAAGGACATAAATTCCAAGGGGACTGGCTGGCCGCTCTGGGGGTTACCGTGCGGGTGCCCCATCTTTCCTGGATGAGCATGGCGGGCGAGGCCAAGCGGGATTATCCCGCCTCTATTTTCTATCAATCGCCCTGGTATAAGGAGTATCCTTATTTAGAGGATCACTATGCCCGGCTGAATACCGCCCTGACCCGGGGGACGCCCCAGGTGCGGGTGGGTCTTTTGCATCCTGTGGAAAGCTATTGGCTGTTGAAGGGCCCTTGGGATATGACCGGTCAGGCGGCGGACGTGCTGGACGAGAATTTCCACACCGTCACCAAGTGGCTGTTGGAGGGGCATCATGATTTTGATTTTATCAACGAGTCGATGCTTCCCTCTCTGATCGTGGAGGATGCCCGTGGGGTGGGTAAGATGCGGTATGACGCTATCGTTATTCCCGATTGCAATTCCCTTCGATCCACCACCCTGGACTATCTTGAAAAATTCACCGCCGCCGGCGGTGAGGTGATGTTTATGAGCGGTTGCCCCGCATTTGTGGATGGGGTGGCCTGTAACAAGGCACAGGGATTTTATGAGAAGGCGACCAAGCTCCCTTTTGATCAGATCGCACTGATGAAGGCGCTGGAGCCCTATCGGTTGGTGAAGATCTGTCTGAGGGACGGGACCGCGGCCAAGCGTTGGTGCTATCAATTACGGAAGGACGGGGACGAGCAATGGCTGTTTATCGCCCCCTTCCAGCCGGTGCCCATGGCCACCACGGCCGAGCAACGGAATGATGACGGCGTGGTCCGGGGCAAACAGGTGGAGATCATCGTGGGCGGGGAGTGGCAGCCCTATTGCTACGACACCCTGAGTGGTAAGGTGCTACCAGTCAGCTTCCGTCACGAGGGTGGCAAGACGGTGGTGCTGCATGAATTCTTTGAATCCGACAGCCTGCTGTTAAAGTTTTCGGAGCCCCATTACCATGAATTTATACAGAGGCAAGACGAGCGGTTCACCGTAAAGCGGCTGGACTACAAGCAGACCGTCGCCTTTGAGCGGGAGGAGCCCAACGTCCTTCTGCTGGATCAGCCGGAGTATCGGCTGGACGAGGAGGGATGGAGCCACCGGGAGGATATTCTGCGGGCGGATCATGTCCTGCGGGAGCGGCTGGGATATCCCCTGCGGAACGGTAAAAAACAGCCACAGCCCTGGGTGGTGCCGGACGATCCTGCCGAGCATACCGTAGCGATGCGGTATGAGATCCGTTGCGACTTGAAGGTCAAGGGCGCAAGGTTGGCACTGGAGGATGCGGAAAAGGCGGTGATCACCCTCAACGGAAAGCTGGTCGGTAATACTGTGACCGGCTGGTATGTGGACGAAGCTATCAAAACGGTGGCCCTGCCCGATCTGAAAAAGGGGATCAACCGGCTGGAGATCCGCCTTCCCATTTCCAAGCGTTCCAACCTAGAGGCTTGCTACGTTTTAGGCGATTTTGACGTGCAGGTGCAGGGCGCCGAGACCACCCTTCTGCCGCCCCGCAGAGAGCTGGGCTTCGGCTCCGTCGCCGGGCAGGGAATGCCTTTTTACGGCGGGAATATCACTTATCTTCTGCCCATTGAGGTGCCCCGGGATTGCAACATGGAGGTACACCTCGGTAAATATAAGGGCGCGCTTTGCAAAGTAGCGCTGGACGACGGTGAAGGGAAGCCGGCGGCGTTTGCTCCCTGTAACGCCACCTTCAAAAAGGTGAGCAAGGGTCTGCATACCCTGCGGATCACCGTTTACGGGCACCGTCATAATACTTTTGGATGCGTCCATAACTGCGATGAAAACTACAGCTACTACGGCCCCAACGCCTGGCGTACGGTGGGGGATCGTTGGAGCTATGAATATCAATTGAAGGAGCTGGGGCTGATGATCAGCCCGAAGGTGTGGCTTTATGAATAAGGTACTTGAATTGATGAAAGAGGCCGCCCGGCTGATGACCGAGGCGGATCGGGCAGAGGTTCAGGTCAAGGGACGCAGTAATTTTGTGACCGACCGGGACGTGGCGGTGCAGGAGGCGATGCGCCGGGGGCTTACGGCACTCTATCCCGACTACGGCTTTTTCAGCGAGGAGCAGGAAAACGAAAGGGATTTTTCGAGACCTACCTGGCTGCTGGATCCCATTGACGGGACGGCAAACTTCATCACCCATTACCGGCAGAGCGCCATCTCGTTGGCGCTGTATCGGGATGGTGCGGTGGTGTTCGGGGCGGTGTATAACCCCTTTACCGACGAAATGTTTACCGCCGAGCGGGGCAAGGGGGCGTATCTCAACGGCGCACCCATCCATGTGGACGGTGGAGTGGAGCTTCAGCAAGCGCTGATCGAGCTGGGCACCACGCCCTATTACAAGGAACGCGTCCACGAGGTGGGGCGGCTGGCGGCAGAGATCCTCCTGCGGGCCTCTGATCTAAGACGGTGCGGCAGTGCTGCCCTGGCCCTGTGCTACGTAGCAGACGGCCGGCTGGGCGGTATGATGGAAGGAATTCTTCAGCCCTGGGATTTTGCGGCGGGAATGCTCATCGCTACCGAGGCCGGCGCTGTGGCTTCGGATTGGAACGGAAATCCGCTCGATCCCCGCAGCCCCTCTTCGGTACTGGCGGCGGCTCTGCAGCTTTACGATGAGATTTTAAAATTGATTCAGGAGGTCGTGAAATAATGCTTTGGATCCATTCTCCCAAGGATATCGGCGATCAGGCCGTGTCCTTTCAAAAGGAAATCCGCTGGAAAAAAGAACCCGTTAGGGTGGAGGTAAAAGCCACCGCCATAGGCGTCTATAACCTGGTCATCAACGGCCGGAAGGTCGGTAAGCAGGTACTGACGCCTGGCTGGACCTCCTATCGCCATCGGGTGCAGGTACAGACCTACGACGTGACCAAATTGATGTGTAAGGGCGGCCTTGCGGAGATCGAAGTAGGTCGTGGCTGGGCAGTAGGGACCCTCGGCTTCACTCGTACGGATCACGTCTATGATGAGATCGTAAGGGCGGCGGCCAAAATTACCGCCTATTATGCGGACGGCACCAGCGAGACGGTGGTGACCGATTCCGCATGGGATTGCTATACCCATCCCGTTTTGTATACCGATATCTATAACGGCGAGGTTTGGGACGGCACCCATCATCCCGAATATCTGGGCAGGGCGGTGGTTTCCGAAAAGACCTATCCTACCATTCCCCAGGTGGGGGAGGATATCGTCCCCCAGGAACGGCTGAAGCCGGTGGAGGTCATCACCACGCCGAAAGGAGAAGTGGTATTGGATTTCGGTCAGAATATGACCGGGTGGGTGGAGCTTACGGTGGAAGGCCCTAAAGGTGGCGTGATCGCCTTTGACCATGCCGAGGTATTGGATAAGGACGGCAATTTCTATAATGAAAACTACCGTTCCGCCAAGGCGTACGCCAAGTTTATTCTGAGCGGAAACGAGGAGGTTCTGGCGCCCCATTTCACCTTCTATGGCTTCCGTTATATCCGCTTGCTGGAGTATCCCTATAAGAAGGTGGATCCTGCACAGTTTACTGCGGTGGTGGTCCATTCCGATCTCAAGCGCACCGGCGATTTCCATTGCGGCAATGCGCTGATCAATCAGCTTTATCATAACGTGATCTGGGGGCAGAAGAGCAACTATCTGGATATCCCCACCGATTGCCCTCAGCGGGATGAGCGGCTGGGCTGGACGGGGGATGCGCAGGTGTTCTGCCGCACCGCCGCCATCAACTACGACGTGGAAAAATTCTTCAAAAAATGGTTGGGCGACCTTGCTTTGGAGCAGGGAGAGGACGGCAGCGTGGCGGGCATCGTACCCTACGGTCTTCTAGGCAGAAGAACGAGGATTTCTGCCGCCTGGGGTGATGCCGCCTGCATCTGCCCCTGGGAGCTGTACCTGGCTTACGGCAATAAAGAGCTGTTGCGGGAGCATTTGCCCATGATGAAAAAGTGGGTGAATTATATTCATCAGACCGGCAGTGAAGAACTGCTTTGGCTGGACGGCTTCCATTACGGCGATTGGCTGGGAATGGATGCGGGGGATGGAATCTATATGGGTGCTACCCCCGAGGATCTGATCGGTACCGCCTTTTTTGCCTATTCCTGCAGTCTGGTGATCAAGGCCGGTCACGCGCTGGGGGAGGACGTGGCGGAATATGAAGCCCTTTACCCCAGGATCGTTGCCAAGTTCCGGGAATGCTATATCGAGGACGGCAAACCCACCGTGAAAGGCGATGCCTTGAAAAATCAATATAACGCGGAAAAACACCCGGTGGTGAATCCCGATACCCAGACCGCCCGAGTGCTGATGCTTCGTTTTGATCTTTGCACCGAAGAGGATCGCCCCTGCATTGCAAAGGATCTGGCGGAGATGGTGATCGCCAACGGCACCCATCTGACCACCGGATTTGTGGGAACCCCTTATCTTTTGCACGTACTGGCGGAAAACGGCTATGAAAAGCTGGCCTATGATCTGCTGTTGCAGGAGACCTTCCCCTCCTGGCTCTTCTCGGTCAAGCAAGGTGCCACCACCATGTGGGAGCATTGGGACGGCATCAAGGAGGACGGCTCCTTCTGGAGCAAGAACATGAATTCCTATAACCACTACGCCTACGGCTGTGTTTACGACTGGATCTTCGGCGTGGCCGCCGGCATCAAGGTGAAGGAAGAGGGCGTGGGCTATGAAAAGATTACCCTCAAGCCGGTTCCCGATGAAAGACTGGGCCATCTTACCGCCTCCATTGAGACCCGCCGGGGCAAGCTGCTTTCCCATTGGGAATATCGACCTGACGGAAAGCTTTGCTACCGTTTCGAGATCCCCGAGGGCTGTGAGGCCGAGTTGACCCTGCCTGACGGACGCCGTGAACTACTGAAAGCAGGCGTTTATCAGTATTGACGATGAAAAATAAGGGTACCGACCCTTGGGGCTCGGCACCCTTGTTTTTGCGTTTGCAAAAAGGCAAAAAGAGAAAGAAAATCCACCTGTTTTTTGTAAAAAATTACGAAGTTTATGTAGGGTGTTGACATTATTCTCCCTTTTTGATAACATAAAGATGCACTAATATTTATAATGCCAATATAGGTCCGGAAAGATGGTCCGGATGTTTCTACCGCACACCGATCAGCTGCGACTATTGGTCCGTTATTGGCAGGCTGATTTTATCATGCCTGCTTTTTAATTTGGAGGGTTTGGATGAAGGCACTGGAAGAGAGAATCTTAAAGGACGGAAAGGTACTGCCCGGCGACGTACTGAAGGTCGGCAGCTTTCTGAACCATCAGATCGACGCTCCTTTTATGATGGAGATGGGGCGCGAGATCGCTTCTCTTTTTGCGGAGGACAAGCCCAACAAGATCCTCACCGTAGAGGCCTCGGGCATCGCCCTCGGCATGGCGGTGGCGGCAGCAATGAATTTGCCCTTGGTCTTTGCCAAAAAAGCCAAGACCAGCAACGTGGATACCGACGTTTACTGCGCGGTAGTCCATTCCTATACTCACAATAAAGACAATAACGTAGTGGTCAGCAAGGAGTTCCTCGGCAAAGAGGATCGGGTGCTGATCGTAGACGACTTTTTGGCCAACGGCTGTGCGCTGCGTGGCCTGATGGAGATCGTGGCTCAGGCCGGCGGTGTGACCGTCGGGTGTGCCGCCGCCATCGAAAAGGGCTTTCAGGGCGGGGGCGACGGCCTGCGCCGTGAGGGCGTGAAGGTGGAATCCCTGGCGATCATCGATTCGATGGACGGGGAGCACCTTACATTTCGTATGTAAACGGTTTTTTGCCGCTCACATAAAAAAATTTTTTGGAGGGAAAACCCATGAAAAGATTGATTTCCGCACTGTTGATCGTGGCAATGCTGCTGGTTGGTGTTACCGCCTGCGGCCCTGCTGAGGAAAAAGAGACCCTGAAGGTCGGCTTCATCTTCCTGCACGATGAAC
>CAYLIT010000046.1:0-10920 GCA_964383835.1 uncultured Eubacteriales bacterium | reverse complement strand
AAACGAGACCCCAATCTCTTGGAGTCTCGTTTCTTATTAACTTAATGACATTGGCGCAAACGCTCCTCTTTTCTTATTTATTATACACGTTTCCGTAAACGCTCTTCTTTGCATTGCTGAGGTCCACCTCACCCAGGTATTCCACGCTGTCCATGCCGAGATAGAAAAAAGATATTTGCATAATTCTTCCTAAAGTTATTGCCTTTTGGAAAGATATATGGTATATTAAATATAGATTAAAGGATTGGAGGAGATAACAATGGCAAGTAATTTTTCAAAGAGGTTTGGCTCAGTTAAGCTGCAATTTTTGTTGTATTCCTCTATTGTAGAGAAAAAATAAAAAGTTGGTAGCATAATGTATAAGTCATTCCTCTTTGGACAGAAGAATTGATTTATACATTTTTTATTTTGGAAAGGTGGGATTACGTGTCATGTGGAAATATAATAAGGAAAGCAACAATATAATGTGAATATAAGTTAACCGAAAGGAACTTGATTTATGAAAAAGAATTATAGAAAAAGCATATCATTACTACTGTGTATTGGAATGTTATTAAGTTTTAACTGCCCACATGTAAGTGCTGAAGATAATAGTGATGAAATAGCAAGAGCTACAAATGTTTTAATACAGTCAGGCTGGACTCAAGAAGAAATAGATGATCTTTTAACAGAAGAAGCTCTTTTGGAATATAAAGATGCTCAGCCGGCCGTAGTTTCTGAAAAGAAATATTTCAAAGTTTCGACAGATACAGTAGAAGAAGTAACAGAAGAAGAATGCGATGTAGCTGTTGCGGAAATATTAGAATTAAAAGAGAATACTGAGGTTAGTGTAGCTGCTGTTATCCCAGGAGGGCAAACTGTTTCTGATGAAGTCGTTACAACCGACGGATATATGGAATATTATGTATCTGCATATAATGTAGGTAATGGTCAATATATTTTATCTGCAAGATATGAGTGGTTGACAGAGCCTTTTTATACGGATGAAGATGTTTTTGGTTTGGGACATGATACAAACTTAACGCAGTTGAGTGAATATGATGTATATTATGTTTACAAGGTTGACGGAAGATCTGTTAACGGCTTAACAATAATTGAATTTACAGATGAGCACACTGTTCCAGATGGAATAAATATTGACAACGGAGGAACAGTAGTAAAACAGGATTTGACAACAAATGTACTTGGTGGAACCTCATTTTTTAATCACAGAGGATTTATTCAGTATCGTGTGAAAGTTAATAATCCGAATGTAACTACTGTTGCTATTTACGCTGAATATTTACATCAGCAACATGTTTTTTCTGTATCTCCAAGTATTTCTTATCCTGCAGGGGCTTCAATAGGCGTTACTTCAGCAAATAAATTCAAGAGAATGTCTCCCAATCCTTATTTATCATTTGATGTATGATTATGAAAAAACGATGGATGGGAATATTGGCAGTAACAGTTTCTATATGTGTTATATCGACTGTGATAATAAAAGGAAATTTTAAAACAAAAGAATACTTAAACAGAGCAGACGATATATTTCAAAGTAATTTTTCGCTATTATGTAATAATTTGAATGAGCAAGAATCAGAAGAAGCAAACGAAGAAAACGAAAAACACGCGTATATTTGTTTTTCAATCTTAAATTTGACGTCATTCTCAGAAAATGAGGCAATGAATAAGCTTGTTCATAGGTTATATGATTTGAGTGAAGAAAAAGAATTATATACAGAATTGACAAAAACGCAAATAGAAAAATTAAATAGATTAAGCCACAATTTGCAGGATGAAAAACTATTGAAAAATATAGTTGAAGAAATAAATTAAAAAAGGAACTGTAAAAAACTCGAGTTTTTTACAGTTCCTTTTTACTTACTTATTATACACGTTTCCGTACACGCTCTTTTTAGCATTGCTGAGGTCCACCTCACCCAGGTATTCCACGCTGTCCATGCCGAGATAATCGCAAAGCTCCTTCATCTCGCCTACGGTGCTGATGTCCACGTCCACGCCCTCGCGGCGGATCCTCTCAGCCTTCAAGATCTCCTTTTCGCCGTGGGTATAGATGGGTACGTTCTCGTCGGCACGGCGGGCTTCTCGGAGTTCCTGCAAAAAGACGGAAAGATGCTGCTTCATCCCCTCGGGATCGCCGAAGATCTTGGGATCGATGGCGATAAAGCTGTGGCAGGTACCGGCACCCTTGCCCTTTTGACGGATATGGTGGTTGGAGGTATCGCCCCCGGAGGTGATGGCCGAAAGCAGTTCGCACATCATGCTGTAGCCGTAGCCCTTATGACTGCCGCTTTCTTCCTTGGCACCACCCACCGGCAGAATACCGCCCACACCGCACTTGCTGTTGATGCAATTCAAAACCCCTTCCGCATCGGTGCTGACCGTTCCCTCACGGCCGATGGCCCAACCGTCACCCAAGGGCTTATCCTGTTTATGATAAACCTCTAATTTGCCACGGGGCACCACCGTAGTGGCGGCGTCGAACCAAAAAGGATACGGCTCGGCGGGCATGGCAAAGGCGATGGGGTTGGAGCCCAGCATAGCCTGACGGGAATTGGTATGTACCATGATGGATTCGGTATTGGTGGTGGAGATGCCGAACATTCCCTCTTCACACATCATTTTAGTATAATAGCCGGCAATGCCGTAGTGGTTGGAGTTCCGTACCGTCACAAAGGCCATACCGCTCTTTTTCGCCTTTTCGATGGCTAACTTGGTGGCAAAATGACCGATCAACTGACCCATACCGGCATGACCGTCGATGACCGCCGAAACGGGGGTCTCAAAAACGATCTCGGGCTTGGCATCGATCTTGATGGTTTCGTTTTCGATGGCCTTATGGTACCGCACCAGCCGCTGAGTGCCGTGGGACTCAATGCCGTAAAGATCCGCCAACAACAACACGTCGGTAATGATGGACGCCTCATCTTGGGTAAAACCGAAGCGATGGAAAGCATCACGGCAAAAACGCTCTAACTGCTCACAGGAATAACGAATGGAACTCATTTTTTTGATCTCCTTCATATTGTTTTTTCTCATTATACCCCTAAAAGGCGCAGATTTAAATTGAAAATCGTACAGTTCTTTTTGGCATATCGTTCAAGTTTTAGCCGAAATATCGTCCCGTTCAGCAAGATACAGTTGAAAATCATTCAATTTCATGATAGAATGAAGAAAATAAGTCAAGAGAGGTTATGACCATGAGTTTTAAGCTTCCCGCCTACCGTCACCCGGATTTTGAAGCCCTGGGGCTGATGAATACCCCCGATGCCGCCTTTGCCGTTGCCGAAATGGACGGCGTAGCACCGGAAGGGTACCACAGCACCTCCATGTTCCCGGAATATTTTAAGATCGAAGGCAAATGGATCTTAGCCGAAGAAAGCCGGATGGATTCCAGCGTGGTCATCGGTGAGAATAACGTGTTGGCGGTGGTGGAAAACCGCAACCTCAAAAAAGGCGATAAGGTGATCCTTGGCCGCACCGAGCGGGGCGAGGAAGGTATTTTTGTTCATACCAACGGCTTTATCCTGCCGGAGGAAGAGGATACAGACGATAAATTCGTCTTCCGCCAGGGCAGAAGCCGTGAGACCTCCTATGCCCGGGACTACGATAACCTGTTCGAGCTGTTGCGCCACGAAAAGGAGCATGGCAACATCCTTTGGGTAATGGGCCCCGCCTTCGCCTTCGACTACGATGCCCGCCGGGCCATGCAGGCCTTGGTTGAGAACGGCTACGTGCACGGCTTGATGGCCGGCAACGCCCTGGCTACCCACGATTTAGAGGGCGCCATGCTGCACACCGCCCTCGGGCAGGATATCTACACCCAAAAGGCCCACCCCAACGGCCATTATAACCATCTGGACGTCATCAATCGGGTGCGCCGCAGCGGCTCCATCAAGCAGTTTGTAGAGGATCATAACATTCAGGACGGCATTATGTACGGCTGTGTGAAGCACGACGTTCCCTTTGTGCTGACCGGCTCCATCCGGGACGACGGCCCCCTGCCGGAGGTCATCGGCGATGCCTACAAGGGTCAGCTCGCCATGCGTTCCATGGTCAAAAAGAGCACCACCGTCATCTGCCTTGCTACCATGCTCCACACCATCGCCACCGGCAATATGACCCCCTCTTTCCGTGTACTGGAGGACGGTACCGTCCGTCCGGTCTATCTCTACACCATCGATATCGATGAATTTGTGGTCAACAAGCTCCTGGATCGGGGCAGTCTTTCTGCCACTACCATGGTGACCAACGTGCAAGACTTTATCACCATCGTCGCCAAGGGACTGGGACTCCTTTAATGGGTGCCTACGACCACGGATACGGCGCTCGCTGGCATGATCTGCTGATCCAACGGCGGGAGGGCTACTATACCTCGGTGACCGGCTTTCACGATCACCCTTTTTATGAGGTCAACCTCATCCTTTCGGGGAACGTAAAGATCCTGTTGCCGGATCAGGTGCAGGACGGCTGCGGCAACTTTTTGGTGCTGACCAAGCCCCGGACTCCGCATTTTATTTCCTGCCTGCCGGATACCCTTTACAGCCGCCTTTATCTAAGCTTCTCCCCTGCCTTTGTTGCAGGGACGGTGGCGGAATGGGGGGAGCTGGAGACGGTGTTCGGGGAACGGGGACGGATCCTGCCCCTGAACGAGGAACAGACCGCCTTTTGCCAACAAACCATTCAAAAGATCGAAAAGGAACAAAATCCTTTTCGTCAACGGCTGTTGATTTTGTATCTGCTTTCCCATATTGAAGAATTGGTGGACGATAAGCCCGCCCCCCTTGCGGCGGCACCCGCCTTTATTATCGAGGCGCTTTCCTACCTCAACACCCACTACCCTCAAAAGATCGTGGCAGAGGAACTGGCCCACAGGCTGTTTATCAGCCGCACCACCCTGATGACCGCCTTTAAAAAGTATACCGGCAGTACCCTGGGGGAATATCTGAGCCGCCATCGGCTCAGGCAGGCTCTGTATCTTTTGCGACAGGGTCAAACCGAGCAACAGGCCGCAGAGCAATGTGGCTTAGGGGACAGCAGCGGTCTGATCCGCAGCTTTAAGAAAAACTACGACATGACCCCCAAGCAATATCTTGCCCAAAAAGATCATCGCTAACTTTTAGAAACCCTATAATAGGCTTTCAAAAAAGAGTGCAGATTTCGTCAACTCGACCGAAGACGTATGTGATACTACGAGAGGATATATGGGGTCCCCGACAAAATGGAGTTTTGTTGGGGAAAAGGAGAAACCAATGGCGGGAGCGGATTTTCTGCGTATAGCAGAATGGAGCGAGAGCTATTGGTTTCGACGAGGTGGAAAGCAGAAAAATTCCAATTAAAATCCGCATAGGGCAAACGACCCTATGCGGATTTTTCCTTATAAAAAACAGGGAGGAAAGCGAAAACTCCCCCCTGTAAGCTTTATAGAACGGCATAATCTCTTTCTCTTTTTTATTTTTCTGCGGTCTGTGCCTTTTTTGGAAGTTTCGCTTATTTTTTCTTCAGACCAAGATACTCCCAACCGTTCTGATTCTTTCTTTCAACAGATACGGCATACTCGGAATAGTCCTTATCCTCCAGAGAAGCGATCTTACGATAGCCCTGGCCGATATTACACTTGTTACCAACCAAAATTCTCTGCAGATCGGCAACGTTTACGTCACGGACGTTAACGTCCTCTTTCAGAGAGAGGGCGCAGGCAGTACCGGCAGCCTCACCCATTGCCATACAGCACATAACCAGACGGGTACCACTCTGACCGGGAACGTCGGAAGAGAGGTTCCGGCCGGCAGCCAGTACGTTTTCCAATCTCTTATGTACCAGTGCACGGTAGGGAATATCGTAGAAATACTGCTTGGAGGTATCGATCAGCTCGCTCATGAACATTCTCTTGAGGCCATCCTCGGGAGGCATCTGAGAACCCCAACCGGCGATATTGGAGATATAAGCCTCCTCGCCGTTCGGCAGGGTGCCCTTGAACCACTTCATGTTACCGGACTGGGTAAAGCCGTGCAGGTCAAAGCCGTGGTAGCTGATAGCGATAACGTCATCATGATTCTTGGCGGTAGCGATATCCATACCGGTTACACGGTACTCACCCACGATACGGCGGCTCTCACGAACGCCCAGAAGGGAACCGGTGTAGGAAAGGTAGCTGTTTTCGAAGCCGGGAACGTTCTCTTTGATGAACTTGGCCAGAACGTCGACCTGCTCTCTGCCCTCCAGATACATACGGGTCAGATCCTCATTCTTGGTGGGGAAGCAGTTACGGGAGTGAGCGAAGCAGATGCTGACTTCGTCCATGCCGCAATGCTCGGGACGGCCGGGGATATGGGTCATCCAGTTGAGGTGGTTATCGATATCGGGAAGCTTGCCCTCTTCGATCACATCGGCCAGGAAGCGTACCCACTTGGGGTCCTTCATACGAAGCTCGCTGGCATTGTACTTATCGTAGTCCACGCCGCCCAGAACGAACTCCAGGGAGCAACCCATGGACATATTATCTTTTTCACGGCCAACCTCAACCTCGCCGCCTGCGAAGTAAACCAGGTCGGAATCACCGGAAGCGTCAACAAAACGCTTACCCATGATGGAGCGACGGCCTTCCTTGGTGTGTACGATGATACCCTTTACGGTATCACCATCCACGATGGTATCTACCAACGGAGTAACCAGCAGCATATCACAGCCGGCTTCCTGCACCATGCGGTCAAAAACCAGCTTGTGCTTTTCGGGGTCGGTGTTACGCTTGCGGATACCGTTGATCTCGGTCAGTCTGTCAAACAGCTCCTGACCCAGGCCGGACAGGAAGTCCAGGGGAATGTTTACCAGACCCATGGTAGCCAAGCCGCCCAGAGCAGAGGTATTCTCTACCAAGATGGTCTTTGCGCCGCCGCGGCCTGCGGCAACAGCGGCACCCACACCGGCCATACCGCCGCCGACAACAACGACGTCATACTCGCCGTAAAGAGGAGCGTCTTTTTCGTTAAAGCTCTTAAAATCGATCATTTCGTTTCTCCTTATATTATTCTTAAATTACTCTTCTACTTCGTAAGGCTCGATGGCGCCGGGCTGGCAGGCATCGTAGCACATTCCGCAACCTACGCACTTTTCTTCATCGATGACGGCGGAAACGTCCTCGATCAGGCTGATTGCCTTCATGGGGCACTGATAGATACAGGTCATACAGATGGCGCAGCCACCTACAACATGGTACTTGGTCTTAGCCATAATTCTATTCTCCTTTTAATAATGTACATTCCATTTGTGCAAATACACGCATCACGTCCCCACGGCCTACGTCAAGCTGCAGGGTATCGGGATCCACCCGTTTCCCCTTCAAGGTAGCAGGGAACACGTCGGCAAGGCAGGTGCCCTCCGGCATCTTGATGCCGGTGATCGCCTGGGCCAGCTCGTCGGTGTGGAGCATCTCCCCCGGCATGGGTACCCGGTAGGGCTCCACGGTTTCAGCCTTATAAAGCTCCTCCGCATCGGCAGGGGTCTTACCCAACAGCCGCTCCGAAAGGAACCGGCTGATGCGGTTGATATCATCAAGTTCCCAGGAATGGTGGGTGGTGGTCAGCTCAAACTCAAAGTTTTCGCCGGCGCCCATCTGCTCGTAGGTGTTATGTACCTTGCGGGCGTTACGGTGCGCCAGATCCATGGGGATCAGGTCATCCTTGGCGCCGCCCTCTAAAAGCAGGGGCTTGGGGGCAAAGGTGCTGTAAATTTCCCACATATCGGGGCCGTTCGCCGCACCCCGCAACAGATTGCAGGCGCAATGCAAACGCTCTTTTGCCAAAAGGTAACTGAACTCCGAGGGATAGCCGCTGGAGGAAAGCACCGAAATTTCGGGTGCCAGTGCCGCCAGAAACAGCGCCAGGGTACCGCCGCCGGAATTGCCGCAAACACCGAACCGTGCGGCATCAAAGCGGGGATCCTTTTGCATATAGCGGATAATCGCCACCGTTTCCATCACGATCATACCCTGCAGGGTCAGCCCGCAGTAGAAGGGTGCCACTGCCAGCCAGTGATCGGCGTTCTGGAAGGTCTCACGCTGCAGATTGCGGTCGCCCTGACCGATATTATCCAACACCAGGGTTGCCAGACCGATGCTTGCCAGCCGATGACCCATGGCCATATAACTGCCGGTCAACCGCCCCTCCCCGCCGTGTCCGCAGCAGAGAACTACCAAAGGCAGTTTTTCTTCACTGTGAGGCAGGTAGAGGGTGGCGGAAGCATAGCACCGCTCCCAGGTGCGGTAGCGGAGCTGAATTGCTTGATAGCTGCCGTGCTCCTCGCAAGAGATCTCTTCCATTTCGCTAATGTCGGGCACCAGCTCTTCCCGGTAAGAAAGCATCTTTTTGGTTTTTTCCAAAATTTCTGCCTTTTCCGCCTCTTCCCAGGGGTGGGAAAGGGAACGCCCCAGCCGGGCGGCGGCAAACCGACGCTCGTAATCGTCAAATACTTCCATGGTCTTTTGCCATTTATTATTCATGGGAACACCTCATTTCCTATCCATTATAATATCACTGCTCTGCAAAATCTATAGACGTTTTTCTTGATTAGTTGTACGATCTTCCGGTTTTGCTTGCAATTTACTTCCCCATCTGCTAAACTGAAGAAAAAGGGGGATCTGCACCATGATTATTGATTTTGAAGCGTTAAAGAACCAAGATTTCAGCCTTTCGGGGATCAATATCTTCTATCAAAAGCCTTCTTACCGGGTTTTGGAGCAGCAAAGCCGCCAGGTCAACGGTTTTTTGTTCGTCCTCCACGGGGAGGGAACATACCGATTCGGGGAAGAATCCTTTTCCATTTCTCCGGGCGCTCTGATCTATCTGCCTATGAGCTCCGCCCACACCTTTTTAATCAAAAGCCGTGAGATGGCCTTTTACCGCATCGATTTCAAGCTGACCGTAAACGATGAAATTGCACTTTTTTCCGAAACGCCCCTCAAGCTTTGCGATACTGCCTCCCCCGATCTTTCCGAAGCCATTCAGACCCTGGCGGATCGATACCAGTTCGCCCAGGACACGGTAGCCAAAACCGAGCTGCTTTGTACCATCTTCCGTTCCCTTTCGGCCATGGACACCTCCCCCCGTAAGGAAAAGCTCTCCCCCGCCATCCGCTATCTTTTGGAGCACTTGACCGAGGGCATCAGCTGTAAGACCTTGGCCGAGGTCTGTGCCCTCTCTACCGCCCAGTTCTATCATCTTTTTCATGAAGAATACGGCATGGCGCCCCTGGAGTACCGGGATACTCTTTTGATGCGGCGGGCCACCCTGCTCTTAAAGGACGGCTCCTTTTCTGTGACCGAGATCGCCGAAACCTTGGGTTTTGAAAGCGTTTCGTATTTTAGTCGCTTTTTCAAAAAGCACCGTGGCATCTCCCCTTCCGCCTATATCCGGCAGAAAACCAAAAAGTTGATGACCGATTTGTCCTAAATGTTCGAAAAATCCTATTCCGGTTTGCAAAAACTGTGCTATGATGGTTGGCAGAAAGGGGATAATCACATTGAAAACAACTAAAAAATTCGACTATAAATGGATCGTCGTAGCCCTGTGCTTTATGATGGTTCTGACCACCCTGGGCTTTTGCAGCTCCAATAAAGCGCTGTATCTTTCCGCCATTACCGAGGCATTGGGCATCCCCCGCTCTGCGTTTGCGATCGGGGACAGCATCCGCTTCATTGCCACCGCCATCGTCAATATGTTCTTCGGTACACTGGTGCGGAAGTTCGGCACCAAAAAACTGATCGGCGCCGGCTTTGCCTGTTTGATCGGCTTTGCCTCGCTGTATGCGCTCTCTCAAAACATCTGGACTTTTTACATTGGCGGCGCCCTTTTGGGTATCGGCCTGAGCTGGACGACCACCACCATGGTAGGCTGGATCGTCGGAAAATGGTGCAAAGAAAATAAAGGTACCATCATGGGTGCCGTACTGGCCGCCAACGGAATCGGCGGTGCAGTAGCGGCGCAGATCATCACCCCCATCATCTACCAGGAGGGCAACCTCTTCGGCTACCGCAACGCTTATTGGATGGTAGCCTGCATCCTGTTTGTCGTAGGCACCTTGATCATGATCTTCTATAAGGAAAAGCCCAAGGAGCCCGGTGACCATATCCCCCAGGCCAAGAAAAAGAACCGGGGCCAAAGCTGGACAGGCTTAGACTTTGCCGAGATCAAAAAGAAGCCTTATTTTTACTGCTCCCTGATCTGTATTTTTCTGACCGGTACCATCCTGCAGGGCATCAACGGCGTATCCGCCGCCCACATGCGGGACACCGGCCTGGACACCGCCTACGTGGCGACGGTATTGAGTATTCATTCCCTGGTGCTGACCGGCTCCAAGTTCCTGACCGGCTTTTTATATGACAAATTGGGGCTTCGGATCACCATGACCATCTGCGACCTTTCGGCCTTTCTGGCCATGATCGCTCTGTCTCTGACCGGCTCCACCGGCATCGGCCCTGCCGCCGCCATGGGCTACGGCATCATCAGTTGTATCGCCCTGCCGCTGGAAACCATCATGCTCCCCATTTTCGCCGGCGACCTCTTCGGCGAGCGCTCCTACGATAAGACCTTGGGGCTTTTCGTTTCGGTCAATACCGCAGGCTATGCGGTAGGCGCCCCACTCACCAATTGGTTCTTTGATCGGTTCGGTACCTACACCCCCATGTTTTTGCTTTGTGCCGTCCTGATGGTGATCGTAACGATCGTTTCTCAATTCAACGTCACCGCCGCTCATAAAATCAGAAAAGAGCAAGAAGCATTGGAAGAAGCTAAAGTATAAAATAAAAAAGACCCGAAAGGGGCTTTTCAGACTGTCAAAAAAGGCACAGACCGCAGAAAAATAAGAACAAAGAGCGGTTGAAGCCAATTTATAAAGTGTGAAGTAGGGAAAGAAAATTACTCT
>CAYLIT010000045.1:0-11073 GCA_964383835.1 uncultured Eubacteriales bacterium | reverse complement strand
CCAAAATCTTCACCATCGCCGGCCCCGTTATCTCCTACGGTATTGTAGCGAGTGTAGTGTATGGGATCATTTATTGGATCATACAAATGATTGTATAAAACAAGGAGATGTTAAAATTCTCCAGCCCGCAAAAATCAAGGAAAATAGCCACTAAAAAAGAACAAAATGAGAGAAAAACGATGCAAACAAAATGCATCGTTTTTCTCTTTTATGTGCGTTTTTACTACTTTTTAACCTCGTCAATCGGCGTACCTTTGTACGCTGTCGGACAAACCAGCAACTCGCCTTGAAACTTCTGAAAAAATTTTTATCTTTTCGAAAAAAGGGCGGAGAAAAACTTGCGCTTGTTACATTCTCTTGTTTTCAATCATCAGGCGTTTCCGTCACTGAATCTAAAATACCGTTTTCATCATACCAATCAGTTTTACCATCTTCACGGTCATATCCGTAAAATGTCATTCCATCGGATTCATTTTTTTCGATGCGATCATGATTTCCATCGTTTTTGTTTCTCATGGTGTTCTCCTTCATCACTTTTTAAATTCGTCATAATTTAAGCTTTGATATACCGGTAAAGTATAATCATCCGCCGTACCATTTGCAGAATAATCTTCAACAGATTCTGTGTCGTCCGTACCCAAAAGTTCCTTTGCAGCAAGACAAAACAAACCTTTTGCTAAATCATCTAATGCTCCCATTTTAAAATCTCCTCTCAACCACAATGTTATTGATTTTTCAATTTCTCTGCTTTTTCACGATTAATTTTAGCACGATCAAAAGCATTTTTTGCTCTGCCATAGTGTTCATCACCTAAGCCGTTTTTAGCATAACCCCACTCACGCTTACCCTTTGTTTCATAGTGTTCCGCTGTGGATTCATAACGTTTAATCAAACTATCTTTTGATAAGCCCATCAATAAACCTCCCTAAAGTCGATTTGTAACATATTGTTACATATTTATAGTAACAGATTGTTACAATGTTGTCAAGAAGTTTTTTAGATTGGATTGATATTATGAGTGAAGAAAAAGGATTAGTTGGCTTAAAGATCCTCCGAAAGCAACGCCATTTAAATCAACAAAAAATCGCCATTGATTTAAACATTAGCAGAGAAACGATCTCTTATTATGAAAACGGAAAACGAAATCCAGACCTGCAGATGCTAAAATTGTTATCTAAATATTTCAATGTTTCTATAGATTTCTTGATAAACGGGAAGGAATTTGAAAAAAGATAAAATAATGGGTCCTAAGTTGACACAAGCAGAGGGCTGGATCTTGGGGCTGGGCGCCAAAATCTTCACCATCGCCGGCCCCGTTATCTCCTACGGTATTGTAGCGAGTGTGGTGTATGGGATTATTTATTGGATCATGAAGATATTATAAAACAGGTTCGCCGCATGGCGAACCTGTTTTAATAATATTCGGAAAATAGTTTTCCTTGATCGTTGGCAATAGTTTTTTTATATTACTTGTCGTCACAACTTTCGTGCTATAATGATCACCGGCAAAAATGAGGTGAATAGCATGGGAATCATAACAAACGTATTGGTAATCGCCCTTTGCGGTCTGTTGGGAAGTCGATTCAAAAGAGGTGTTTCCAAAGATAGTTTCCGCAGTTTGGGTATATGTATCGTTATTGTTAGTCTTGTCGGCTTTTTTGAAAATGTATACCATATACAGGGCGGTCGACTGGTAAGCGAAAATCTGACACTGGTACTGATGGCTTACATCATCGGCAGTGCGCTGGGAGAAAAACTTCGGTTGAATCAGCATTTGAGTAATTTGGGTAAATCCGGCAATGCTGCCCGGAATGCTGTCATAGATGCGTTTTTATATTTCGGCATCGGCGGACTACAGATCTGTGGCCCTATCGCTTTGGCTACGCAAGGAGATAACAGCCAGCTCTTTTTGAAAAGCGTGATCGACCTCCCCTTTGCCGTTATATTTGGTGCTACATACGGACCGTGGGTCGCACTGGCGGCAATTCCCGTGGGATTGATCCAGGCGGGCATTGCATTGATAGCCTGGCGCATGGGTGGCTTCTTTACGGATCAGGTCGTTATGGATCTTTGCTCTGTTGGCTATATCATTTTGTTCTTTTCCGGCTTCAACCTCTTTGCGGACAGCAAGAATAGGATCAATAATATCAATATGCTGCCGAGTATTCTGATCATCCTGCTATACTACGGAGTAAAGGCACTGTTTATATAAAAAAAGGCTTGACCGTTTCGGTCAAGCTTTTTCTTGCAATCAGCACAGAAAACGAGTATAATGAAGCAAAGCACTAAAAAGGAGAATCCCGATATGAAGGTCATACTTACCGGCGAATTCATGCAGGAAACCAATCGCTATGCTACGGGGCTTACTGCTCTTGAAAACTTTAAAATACGCAATTTGACCTTTGGGGAGGATGCCATCCGTGCTCGATATCAAGGCTCCAAAACCGAGATCAGTGCCTTCTTTGACGTATTCGATCCCTTGGACGATTATCGTTTTGTGGCACCTGTCACCATGAGTGCCTCTCCGGGGCCGGTGGTTGCTCAGGAGGCGTGGCAGCTCTTTATGGACGAGCTGACCCGAGTAATCGACAAGGAACCCCAAATCGACGGGGTTCTTCTTGCCTTGCACGGCGCTATGGCCACCGAGGAAATGGAGGATGCCGAAGGTGAAATTCTGGAGCGGTTGCGCAACTTGGTAGGTTCCAACGTTCCGATCATGACAACCTTGGATCTGCACGTAAATATGACACAGAAGATGGTGGACAACGCAGATGCCCTCTTTGTTTACGACCGCTACCCCCATATTGACGGCTACGAAACCGGCCTGCGTGCCGCAAAATGTATGCTCCAAACGCTGGAGGGGCGGCAAAAGCCGGTCATGGCTTGGAAAAAACTTGATTTTATTCTTCCCTATATGCCCGATGGAGAGCCTGTTTTTGCACCGTTTTTACAGCAAGCACAAGCCTTACGGGATAGCGGAGAGCTGATCAACGTCAGCATCTGCCACGGCTTTTTTGCTTCGGATATTTATGAGCAAGGGGTTGCGGTGATCGCAGTGGCCGACGGGGATCATGCTTTGGCACAGAAAACCGCCGACGAGCTGGGCAATGCGCTTTTTGCGGCAAGAAAGACCCTGCGCCGCAAATTCTATACGGCAGAAGAAGCCGTTCGGGAGGCAATGAACAGCGACCGCTTCCCGGTGGTGCTGGCTGACGTTTCGGATAATCCCGGCTCCGGCGCCTCTACTGATGCCACTCTTCTTTTAAAGACTATGTTGGAAATGAAGGTGACGAATGCGGCGATGGCCGTCATGTATGACCCCGAAACGGTGAAACAATCCATAGCCGCCGGCGTGGGCAGTACCATCGCCGTAAAGCTGGGCGGAAAGGTTGCTCCCGAGGTGACGGGCGGCCCCATCGAATGCACCGCCTACGTGAAGGCCATCACCGACGGGCGATTCCGCATCCGTGATAAAATGAACCAAGGGATCATCGCAAATTTCGGCGACTGCGTACTGCTGAAGATCGAGGGCGTGCAGGTGATCGTTTGCAGTTATCATACCCAGCCCTATGATCTGGAAATCTTCCGTCATATCGGCATCCAACCCCAGGATATGAAGATTCTCATGGTCAAATCCGCCGCCCACTTCCGCGCATCCTACGGGCAGATCGCCGCTAAGATCTTGGACGTAGAAACGCCTGCTCAAGCACCGCAGAATCCCGAAATGCTGCCGCTGGAGAGAAGCCGCCGCCCCATTTATCCGTTGGATGAAATATAACGCAAAAACGACCCCTTTGTGGCACCCTCCGTAAGGAAGGTGCCACAAAGGGGCCGTTTTATTATTCTGTCAGCAGTTCGATCAGTGTGTCGTAAACAAAATCGACGCTTGCCTGCCGGACGGTATTTCTGCCGACGTTGCCGAACTGCACGGTTTTTGTGATGGTTTTTCCGTTGACATAGAAGCCGAAGCACACCATGCCCACCGGCTTTTTCGCCGTTCCGCCGGAAGGGCCGGCGATACCGGAAATACCCACGCCCACCTCGGCGTGATTGGCGTCCGCAGTGCCACGGGCCATATCGCCCGCCACCGTTTCGCTGACCACGCCATACTGCTCGATGGACTGCGGGGAGACGCCCAAATACTTGATCTTCGCCTCGTTGGCATAGGTCACGAAGGAGGCGTCAAACACCGCCGAAGCGCTTGCCACGTCCACGATCCCTGCCGCCGCCTTACCGCCGGTGCAGGATTCCGCCAAGGAGATATGCCAGCCCCGATCGGCCAGCAGGGTCACCAGCTTCTGCGCCTTGATCTGGGTAGGATCAGCCGAAAGATGGGTGCCGTTCTCGGCATTGCTCAACGCCTTTTTCAGATCGTCTTTGGTGCGGATAGCCTCGGCGCAGATGTTGTTTGCACCGATAAGGCTCTTCAGCGTTCTCACGCCCGCATTCTGGGCCTCTTCTCCGCCCGACGCGCCGCAATACTGCGTCAGCACGATGGGACGGATCCCCGCTTCAAAAAAGTCTGCCGCAGTCATCAGCACACAGCATTCCGTATCAAAGCCTGCGATAAAGATGCACTCCGGCAGCTCACCGCCGTTTTCCGTTTTGAGCAGTTCCACCAGCTCCTCCGAGTAGGCAGAATAGGTCTCTTTATAAACGAAATGATGGGAGCGGACCGCCGCTTCGCCCACGACTTGTTGCTCCTCCTCGGTCAGTAGTTTATCCCAGCCCATCAGCCGTTCGATGGGACTGCCTTCATAATTGCGGTAGACCGAAGAGAGCACACGGTCGAAAACGTTGCTTTTCAACAGTTCATCGATCATGCTTCTTGCATGATCGGTAACACCGTCTACCATAAAGCCCTGCTGTAAATCAATGATCAATAAAAAATTCTTCATAAAAACCACCTTGGGGTGACAAGACTCGAACACCGTTTTGAAAAGGTGTTTTTTCGCTCACTCATTGTTAAAATACTCGCCAGTATGTTATTTTCTTCCCTTGACCATCACCCAGATACAGACCACCGTGATCAGATCATTTTGCGAAAAGGTATCCTTGGCAAGCAGTTCGCCCACCACGTCGTAGATCCGCAAAGGTGCGATAACAAGCAGAGAAAGATCTGAAAAAAGGGCGAACCGGGACTTCTTTTTTCGTCGCTCATCGTCTTCATTTTGAGTTTATTGGAGACCAGGCGGCCCATCTGCGCGTCATATTCCGAGATCCCGCGAGTTCCTCTTTCGTGAAACAGCTCCGCCGTCACGGGCGAAAGAGCGGCGTGCGCCAGGCTGATCTCCGTGACCTCATATACTTTTCTTAACGCCATAAGCAACGGCGTTGCCAAACGGAGCGTTCCGGACTCCTCTTCGCGAATACAGGCGTTGATAAAAACTAACTTCTTCATTTTCCCCGACTGTTTTTTTAAGTAATATCGTACCATAAAATGAAAGAATAGTAAATAGTTTTCCGAAAAATGAAGCCATAACAAAGCTGAAAACAAAAATAACGGCCTGTAGATGCAAGCCGTTATTTTTAGTCGGTATTTTTATTCCTCCGCGGGGAGGTAGAATACCGTATTGATGGGGCGCACCATACCGACGATGCTGCCGATGGAGGTGGAGGGGCAGCTCAATTCCATGAATTTGCCGTCCTGGGTCATGCCCAGCATGGCGGAGCCGCCGCCGTCTACGTTCATCAGGCTCTTGACGTCGGGAAAAAGCCGACGGGCAATGGTGATCATCTCGCGGTAATCGGCACCGGTGGACCGCCAGGTGCGGCCGGAAAAGACCAGGATCACCAGGTCGCCGTCTTGGGTGGTACCGATGGCGGTACGGGGGTGCTTGACCAGCGTATGCAGACTGGATTCCTGGGTCTGCCGGGAGAGAGGGGACATCCAGCCCTCCTGCCGGAACCAGCCGTCCAGATCCTCGGTATCGCAAAGACCCTTTCCGTCCAGGATCAGCGAAAGGCCGCCGCCGTAGGACCAGCGCACCCGTTCCCATTCGGCGGGCTCCACCTCGTCGGGAGCATCCAGCCGGACCGAAAATTCCAGATCCTTCACGTCATAATAGCCGCCCTGCAAAGCAGAAAGACTCAACTTTTCAAGCAGTTCTTCACCCAAGTGCGCTTCCAGAGAGAGCACCACGCCGATGCCCGGCAGCAGTACGTCGCCCTTGCGGAGGCAGGTGATCTTATCCTGCAGAATGACGATATTGACCCGATCCTTCCCCACCGCTTTGGTATAGGTGGCACGATCGGCGTCTCCGTCGGGAACCGAAAGATAAGGAGTATACACGCAGACCGGGGCGGTGGCCTCGGCGGGGTCCACGTCCTCTTTGGTCCAGGTAACGGTTTGATCGCCCAGAGTCACCCTACCGCCGCCCAGACGGAAGTTGAAAAAGAGAAACTCGCCGTTTTCCTTCATCGCCACGCAGGTCTTACGGAACAGCGGGAAGGTCTCAATGCGCTTGCCGTCCCGCTCGTAGAGCATATAATCGATATGCCCGGCGGTGATCTCCGCCTGCTCCATGGGGCGTTCGGCGCGCAAGGTATTATATAGATTTGCCAGGGATTCCGTGAGGAAGAACAGGAAATTAGACACCACGGCGGTACCCTTTTCACCGCTTTTTGCAAACATTTCCCGCAGGGTGCTCCCTTTTTCACAGGCCAGCACTTTAGCAGAACGGGATTTTTTCACGCGCACCGCCTGCACCAGGATTCCCGGTTGGGGAATGCTACTGTCCCGACAGCTCTCCCGTTCCTCTAATTGTTCGTCAAAATATTTGGAATAATAATTGATGTTGCCGAAGCCGTCCAGATAGTTCTTGACCGCCGCTTCCTGCTTGCGGTCAAAATCCTCCATATCAACGGGGGCTTCCAGCGGCAAATGCCAATCCTTAAACCCATCGCCGTTCTGATAGATATCGGCAAAATACTGGGGATAGGATTGGTAAAGCGCTACCGGGGAAAGCTCGTAAATACCGTCGCCGTGATCCTCCCAAAGCTTAGCCAAATGCCAATAAGAGATACGGGTCTTGGAGGTGATCCGCACCCATCTGGTGACGTCAAAGCCCTTGGGAACGTAGACCACGCACCCTTCATCCCTGTTCATCCGGTTGATGACCGCCCGTGCCTGAAAGCCTTGAGGGACGGCGTACACCACCGCATCCAGCTTCAGATCACGGCAGGATAAAAGACCTTCCTCCCCATAGACCAGCAGACACGCCTCGCCCCGATCGATATATTGCTGTAGCCCGGCATCGTAGGAGACTCCTTTTTCAGGGTCGGTCACCAGGCAACGCCCCTCGGGAAAGGCCTCGGCGGTGGGCAGGATCTCACCCTTTTGGCCGCTGACCAAAAAATAGACCTCTTTGCCCGCCGCCTTTTGCAGATCGGCCTGCAAAAGACCGTAAAAAGCGGGTTCGCAAAGGGCAAACACCACCGCCTTACAGTTTTTCAGAAGGGCATCCTTTTTAGCGCTTTGATCAATGGCACCGGGCTTAAACGCCAGCCCGTTTGCCATCTGATAGGCACGTAGCTGCTCCAACGGCCGGGTGCCGATGATCTCTTTACGAAGGGCGCAGACGATGCGATAGAGTTGCTCCAGCGTGTAATCGTAATAAACGCCCTTACCGGTAAATTCCTTGCTGACACGGCTCAAATACTGCGCCTTGACTGCGGCGTCCAGATACCCCAGCCGCTCCATTTCGTTGACCGCAAGATCGGTGACCCGGGCGGCACGGGCGGAAAAACCCACGTGCAGTTCTTTATAATTAAAAAATCGGTTGAGAACAATATCGTTCTGATATTCCCGCCTGAGATAACTGCCGGGCGCACGCCCCGGTGCGGCAAGACTGCAATAACGCCTCATGTTATAAAACCTCTTCAAAATCATGGATATACCGATCCGCCAGCTTGGAAAGGGCTTCTTCGGAATTGGCAGAAGTGGCATCATACACCGCCAGTGTCTGCATCCCCGCTTTTTGAGCGGTGGAGATGGCGGTGAAGTTATCGTCCACCATGGTGCAATCCCCCACAGCGGCCTCCAGCCGTTTGGCCGCCTCACGGTAAATTTCAGGTTGGGCCTTGGTCAGCCCGAAATCGTCGATGGTCCAGACCTTTCCAAAAAGATCATACACCCCCAACCGCTTTAAGCAGGGATCCACGTAAAGATGAGGGGATGCGGTCAGCACGTGAACGGCAATCTCTTCTGCTTTCAGCTTTGCAAGGATCTCTTTCACATGGGGCTTCAGTACGATGCGGGTGGTATATTCCCGGTAAAGAGCATCACTCAACCGATTGAGATAATCCTTTAGCGAAATATCCAGCCCCAACGAGATGGTATATTCAGAAGCACGGTAATTCCCGAGCGGAGTAATGGTTTCTACAAAGTTCTCCGGCACCGCAATACCACCCTCCTCCAGCGCTTTAATGTGCATTCCCGCCCAGGTGGGCATAGAATCCACCAAGGTGCCGTCAAAATCAAATAAATAGTGCTTTTTCATGGTTTTTTCATCCTTTTAGTATAAATTTATACCGCATTTTAACCAATTTATTACCTACATTATACCATCAGATCCTTGGAATGTAAAGCGCAACGGCGCGGTTTGATGCATAAATTTCCGTTCCATGCTAAAAATACAAAAGAGGTGATAACATGGCAAAAAAATACGGCAGATATGCCTTTGATTTTGAAAAAGAGATCTACATTGCAGGCTACGGTAACGTGGTCGGTAAAAAAGAGGGGGAAGGTCCCATGGCAAAGCTCTTTGACCAGATCGAGCAGGATTTTTACTGTGGCAAGAAGACCCTGGAGCAGGCCGAGGTGCATCTGCAACAGACCGCCCTGGAAAACGCCCTCAACCGCGCAGGCATCAAACGGGAGGAGCTGGACCTGGTGGGTGCCGGAGATCTATTGAACCAATGCATCAGCTCGGCCTACAGTTTTCGGGACAGCGACGTTCCCTATATCGGCTTATACGGTGCTTGCTCCACCATGGCGCTTTCAACCCTGATCTCCGCCATGTCCATCGAGGCCGGATTATCTGTAAAGGCCGCCGCTTTCACATCCTCCCATTTCGGCACCGCCGAGCGGCAATACCGCTTTCCGTTGGAATACGGCGGTCAAAGGCCGCCTGCGGCGCAGCATACCGTCACCGCTTCCGGCGCTGTGATTCTATCTCTGGAAAAATCCTCCATCCGGCTGGTCGGCGGCGCATTCGGAGCGATCCAGGACAAGGGGGTCACCGACGCCAACAATATGGGCGGTGCCATGGCCCCCGCCGCCCTCAAGCTGATCTTGGATTACCTGAAAGAGACCGGCACCTCTCCCGAGGATTACGATCTGATCCTCACCGGAGATTTAGGCGCTGTCGGCGCCGAAATCGTGCGTGATCTTGCTAAAAATGACGGTGTAAATTTACACTCTCACTATAATGATTGCGGTTTAATGATCTACGACCTGCAATCCCAGGATATGCACGCGGGCGGGAGCGGTTGCGGCTGTAGTGCGGCGGTTTTAACCGCTTACGTTCTACCCAAATTAGCCAAAGGCGAGTTAAAAGAGGTGCTCTTTTTATCCACCGGTGCCTTAATGAGCCCGCTTTCGGTGATGCAAGGGGAATCCATCCCCGCCATCGCCCATCTCATTCATTTGAAAGGAAAACAAGCATGAGCACACTTACCACCTATCTGCAGGTATTTTTAGTAGGCGGCATTCTTTGCGCTCTGGCGCAGATTCTGATCGACAAGACCAACTGGACTCCCGCCCGCATCGTGGTTCTGTACGTTTGCAGTGGTGTTTTGCTGACCGCCCTTGGCCTTTATGACCCCATCGTGGAATTCGGCAAAGCCGGTGCCACCGTCCCTCTGACCGGCTTTGGCTACTCTTTGGCCAAGGGCGTGGAGCGGGCAGTCAATTCCTACGGCTTACTCGGTGCTTTCCTGGGTGGATTGCAGGCTACCGCCGGCGGTATCGCCGCCGCCATCGCTTTCGGCATCTTTTTCAGCCTGTTTGCCAAACCGAGAGATAAATAATAACCATAAGAATTGTACCCTTTTTACTGCCGCCCAAACCGCTATTGACGAATCTAATTATAAAGTAAAAAAATGTCCGCCTGAGTTCCCTCGGGCGGACGTTTTTGGCGTAAGTTAATTTACAAATTCATCGCTGAGCATGTAGTCGCACATGGTGCGGATGAAGGAAAGCTTTGCTCGCTTGATGGGCATTGGTGCATTGCGCTCTCCAAGGATTTCCAAATTGAAAAGTCCCTCGTAGTTCACATCACGCAGCGCTTGCATTACTTCTTTCCAATCAATGCCGTAGCGAGCGCTGAAGGGCATCTGGTGGGTATCGGCGACACCGTTGTTTTCGGTGATGTGCATGGCTTGCAGAAGTGATCCTGCGCCCAGAATAAATTCTCGTTGAGACTGCTGAAGCACCTCTTGTCCGTTGCTCAGATGCAGGTGACCGGTATCCAGGCAGATGGCAAGATTTTTTCCGCCGCCATCCCGAATCAAGCCTTTGATCTGTTCCACAGATCGGCAATATGGAACTGCGTACATATTTTCGATGCAAAGTGTAACGCCTGTCCCCTCGACATAATCCGAAAGCTTGCGGATATTATGAACCAATCGCTCATAGCGCTCTTCATCGGGTAGTTTACTACCTCCATTGACATGGAGAATAGCCTTGCTGATTCCGGCTGCAGCAAAGAGATCCAATTCCGGCTTCAGGCGCTCCAGTGTACTGTCATGTATCAAACTAGGCGTAAAGCTAAGATGTCCTTGAGGGATTGAAAAGCCATTTTGTTGAGCGACCGCTTTCAACGCAGCGCCGGTAGTTGTTGGATGCGGCTTTTTCATCAATTCCGCCAAATGAACGATAGATAATTCTCCGTGGGTAAAGCCTGCGGCGGAAAGCTCTTCGATGGCTTGCTCCACCGGCAACTCTTTAAAATAATCAATCCAAACTGATACGGGAATTTTCATCATAGCACCTCCATGACTTTTGCAAAAAACAACTTGTTTTTATCGGTTTTTGAATTATATCATGACGATCTGTTTTTGTCAACGCAG
>CAYLIT010000044.1:0-11134 GCA_964383835.1 uncultured Eubacteriales bacterium | reverse complement strand
ATAGGCGGCCAGGGAGCGTACACGGAAAACGGCCTGGAAGGTGTTAGTGCGGGCCCGCAGATGGGGAATGGTACGCAGATACTCCAGACTGTGGCGCTTTTTCTGCAGGGGATAATCAGGGGTAGAGGTGCCTTCGATCTCCACGGTCTCGGCCTGGATCTCAAAGGGCTGCTTGGAGTTGGGAGTCTCTACCAGGGTACCGGTCACCACCAGCGCGGTGCCCACGTTGAGCTTGGAAAGCTCAGCAAAATTATCCAGCTTATCGCTGTAAACGATCTGCAGCGGCTCAAAAAAGGTGCCGTCGTTCAGTACCAGAAAGCCGAAATTCTTGGAGCCACGGTTGGAACGCACCCAACCGCCCACGGTAACGGTCTTGCCGATGTATTCTTCGCGATTACGGAATAAGCTTTTGATCTCTGTTAACTTCATGGTTTTTTCCCTTCTAACCAAAATAATATAAAATTATAGCATACTCCGTTTGAAAATTCAATCCTTATTTTGTTTAAAAACCACCGTATAACTTCATGCTTGCAATATGACGTTTTTTGGTGTATAATACTGCTATCATTCCCTTTATCAGGAGGATCTGTTATGTTTAAACTGCGAAGAGTTTTCGCGTTCTTAACGATTTTGATGCTGTCCCTTTCTATGTTGACCGGGTGCTCCGGAGATGGGGAGGAGCGGATCATCCGTATCGGCGTTTTCGAGCCCCTCACCGGCGAGAATGCGGTCGGCGGCATCCAGGAGGTACTGGGCATCCGTTATGCCAATTCCAAGACCTCTAAGTTGACCCTGGGCGGTCAGAGCTATAAGATCGAGTTGGTAGAGGTGGACAACGCCTCCGATCCCGCCAAAGCTCCCGAAGCTGCCCGTAAGCTGGTGGAGGAAGGGGTCTCTATGGTGCTTGGTACCTACGGCTCTGCTTGCGCCATTGCGGCGGGCTCTGTGTTTGCTGAAAATGAGATTCCGGTGATCGGTGCCTCCTGTACCAATCCCCAGGTGACATCCGGTAATGATTTTTATTTCCGCGTTTGTTTTATTGATGAATTTCAGGGCACGGCTATGGCGACCCTGGCGGCCGAGCAGGGCTGTATGAAGGTGGGCGTTCTAACCCAAAAGGATGATGACTATTCTGTGGGGCTCAGCAACTTCTTTACTGCCGGCTTCAAAAATGCAGGCGGCGAGGTGGTAGAGGTCAGCTATACTGCCGAAGAAACGGATTTTGATACCCTTGTGCAGGAGTTTGAGGAATGTGATGCTGTTTTCGCCCCGTCCTCCATCGCTAACGGCGCCAAGATCATTAAAGCGATCCGCGCGATCGATGCTGAATGCCTGATTCTGGGCGGCGATACTTGGGAGAACGGTGCCTTGATCCGCGAGGTGGGCAATGTAGCTACCGGTGTCTATTTTTCCACCGATTTTGACGAAGCGGACGAAAGCAACGCCGCTGGCAAGAAATTCGTAGTCGATTTTAAAAATTGGCTCAATGCAGACGCCTCCAATCTGGAAGCAAACGGCGGAAATGATACCGTTGCCGCCGTCTCCGCGCTGGGCTATGATGCCTATATGGTCGCCGTCAAGGCCCTGGAGGCCGCCGGTACTACCGATGGACTGGCCGTCCGTAATGCTCTTAAAAATGTGAAGCTGAACGGCGTGACCGGTGAGATCGCCTTTGATAAAAAAGGCGATGCCAAAAAGGATGTTGCTTATATCAAAGCGATCAATGCTGAAAAGGGTGTCTTTGAATTTGTGATGACTCAGACGGTGACGGAGTAAACGATGGTCAGAAAAGCGTTAAAAAATGAACTTCCGGAGCTGATGGAGCTTTATAAAGCGGCGCAACGCTTTATGGCCGAGACCGGCAATCCCACCCAATGGGGGACCTTTCATCCCGCCTTTTCGATGCTGGAGGAGGATGTGGAGCTTGGGCGGCTGTATGTCATCGAGCGCGATGACGGCATTGCGGGCGTCTTTATGTTCGAGATCGGGGAGGACCCCACTTATATCGAGATCGATAACGGATCCTGGCTGGACGATAGTCCCTACGGTGTGATCCATCGGATCGCCGCCCGAATCGGCGCCAAGGGCGTGGTACGTGAGGCGATGAACTTTGCCCTGACCCGGATCGGTCATATCCGGATCGATACCCACGAAAACAATAAGATCATGCAGCATGTTCTGGAAAAGAACGGCTTCCGGCATCGCGGGGTCATTTATGTGTATGATGGCACACCCCGCGAGGCTTACGAGTATGTTTCTAAATAAAAAAACAGCGCTTTCCATGTGCATTTCCATGTGAAAAGCGCTGTTTTTTATTTGCGATTTCGCTCCAGATAGTCCTGTAGGATGATCTGAGCAGAGAGGGCATCGATGGATGCCTTTTTCTTTTTTCCTTTGGTGTTGGCTTCCATCATAAAGCGCGATGCCACCATGGTGGTCATCCGCTCGTCGTAGAACTCAATGGGAAGTGCAGGCATCCGCTCTGCCAGCATGGCGGCAAACTTGCGGGTGTGTTCCGCCCGAAAGCCTTCGGTACCGTCCATGTTTTTCGGCAATCCCATAATGATCTTTTCGATCCGCTCGGCTTGACAGGTCTCGGTGATGCGGTCTGCCAACCGTTCTTTGTCCCGTTCATGCACGGTGCCGATGACGGTAGCAACCGTTTCGGTGTCGTCGCTGACAGCCAGACCGGTCCGGGCCTCGCCGTAATCAATTCCTAAAATGCGCATAATCGTTTCCTTTAAAAGTTATTGATCATCTCGTGCAGATACTGCTGGTTGAGCAACGCCATTTTTTGCGCTTCTCTTGTGTACTCCGCCAAACGGTCTCGCACGGTATCTTCATTTTGTAAGAGCTTTTCAAACCGTTCTGTGATGCTCTTGCCGGAAAGCTCGTCGTGGTTCAAAAGGTGATCTCCCAGCCCGATCTGCATCATCAACGAATGGTTTTTAGGGTCGTAGTTGATGGGCAGGAAGGGGATTCCCAGCATGGTAGACATGATCTGCCCGTGCAACCGCTCAAAGATCTGATATTTGCTGATGGCCACGTACCGCATCAATTGTTGCGGCTCTGCGGTGGGCTCCACCAGATAACTGATGTCAGGCAACAGCCGATGCAGGGCGCTTAATTGCGGCTGATCCTGGGAAAGATGGAAGGGGATAAGGTAATAGAAAAAGTTATGCTTTTCAGCAAGCCGGGTCAGTGCTGCGGCGATTTCCTGCAACAGCTCATCGGAGTCGTTTTCATTCAGCTTGAAGTTGACCCCAACAATGGTCTTGCCGGCCGCCTGCTCTACCGGAGCGAAGGGCGTGATATCGGCATAATCCAGCGAAAAGGAATCGTCTGCGGTCAGTACCGCCGGCTGCTGGACGTGCAACTCTTCCAACAGGTTCATGGATTCCCGATCCCGCACCGTAATAAAGTCGATCTTGTTTAAAAGAGCGGCGGTACGCTTGCGGTTGCCGGGGCGGGTGATAGGACCAATGCCGTTGGCGTGAAGCAGAGTCTTGCACTTGCAACGCATGGCCATTTTTGTGATGAATTGATAGTAAA
Source organism: uncultured Eubacteriales bacterium (assembly GCA_964383835.1). GTDB lineage: Bacteria > Bacillota > Clostridia > Oscillospirales > QAKW01 > QAKW01. Next base: position 7,582 of record CAYLIT010000044.1, on the reverse strand, counting down.
ACAGGGAGCGGTTAGAGGTGGAATCCTGCAACAAACTGCCGCTGCCCAGCAAAAAGACCTTGGTCTTTTTCATCATTTTGCGAATGGCAGGCAGATTAAAACGATGCAGTTTTTTTACGTTGTCCGGCACGTAGGTGTTTTCCACGTTATGAGATAGAACCGAACCGTTCTGATCCTTTAAATGATCCATCAGGCAACGCAGCGTCAGGTTGTCCCCGAAGTTATCACTGCCGTAGTAGCCGCTGATCATGTAATCCAGAGGTCGGTAGTCGTTAATGGCGTCCTGATAAAGCTTTTCGGCGGTAGATGCCATGGTACCTACGGAAAAACAATCCCGGACCAACTGTAACCCCTCTTTGACGTTTTGCGTCAGATCCTTGCCACCCAGACAGTCCAGCACCAAAGCGGTGATTTCGTCATCGGCGGGGTAGGGGTATGCACGGCAGGTCAGATTGGTTTCAATGCACTCGGCGCGGATGGCATCGGAATAAAGACCCAAATAGCCCAGATTTCCCATCAGAATAGTCGGTACCGAGCTGGACATTGCTTCCAGCGCCGAGCGGGAGATGCCTACGAACAGGTCGGCAACCGCGGTGTATTGCTCAATGTTGGTGCGGGCACCCTGCAATAAAATAAAGTCGGTGCCGCATTCCCGGTTGATCTCGTCCGCTTTTGCGGCAAATTCCGGGAAGCATTTTCCGTCGCCCACGATCACCACACGGGTATCGGGCGCTTGCTTGTAGATTTCCGGGGCAATGCGTAAGAAATTTGAGACGTGGATCGAAGCCTCTTGATCCAAACGGGATACCAGCAAGATCATTTTTTGCTCCGGGGCGATCCCGAGAGAGGCGCGGAACTCGGGAAGCTCACGCTTTGAAAAACGTTCCATGTCGATCCCGTTGACGGTCAGATCAACACGGTTAGGATCAAATCGGTAATGATCCACCAGGTATTTCTTCAGGTCTTCGCTGACTGCCAGGGCGCGGCAACCCCAATCGGAAAACCGCCGCGAGAAAAAGTCTACTTTAAAGTTGAAATGTACGGTGGTGACCATGGGGATCCCCATGCGCTTGCAGACCAACCCGGCAATAAAGTTAGAAATACGGGTGTGAGAATGGACCACCGAGGGACGATTTTTTTTGAACTCCCTGGTCAGGATCCGATAAGCGGCTCTCAACGCCCCGGGATTTTTAGAATGCAAAGGGGTGCGGACGTGGCGAATCCCGGCCTTCTCCAACGCATCGGCATAAACGCCGCCGTTAGAAAAGACCGTCACCTCGTGTCCCTTGGCCTTCAGGCCGCGGGCTAATTCATAAATATGGGTCTCTGCACCGCCGATATTCAGCGACATACAAAGCATCGCGATCTGCTTTCCCATAACCGGCTCCTATCTGTAAAATTCGTTAAAAATGGATGTTTCGGGAATGTTGGCTTCCCGGCAGGAATGAAAAACTTTTAAAAGCTCCAGTGGCAGATATTGCTCCAGCTTCTCACGCTCTTCCTCGGTCAGCGATTGAATGGCTTCTTCAATACGGGTCTTGAGGATGCAGATCTCATATTCAAACGAGGAATTGAAAAAGAAATCCGCATACTGCTTCATCGGCTTGATGTAGCGCTCTTCACCGGCACGCACACTGGGCCACATGGCAAGCGTATCCATAATGCTGGAGTTACGGTGAACGTGATCTCGCAAACTGCGCCGCATGAGGCGGATCTCACGGGAGGTGATCTCGCCGCCGCCGGGGATCGAATAGCTGTCAAAGGGGCAGATATACACGCCGATGGTACGGGCAAAGGCCAACCCTTCGGTCAGCTTCGGGTTCATGGCGTGGATGCCTTCAATGATCAAAAGGTCTTTTTCCGTGGGGGTCAGCACAATACCGCTGTCCACACGGTCCCCGATCTTGAAGTCGTAGCGGGGGAGGTGGATGGTCTCTCCGCTCAGAAAAGCGGTCATCTGTTCCTGGAAATAGGCCACGTCAAACGCCTCTAAACACTCATAGTCCGGGTTAACGGCATCCGGTTGTCTGCGCTTGATCTCCTCACGGGAAAGATAATAATCATCAATGGAGATGACCGTGCATTGAAAGCCATCCTCTTCCATCAAGTTGCAAAGACGATTTGAAAAGGTCGTTTTACCGGAAGAAGAGGGACCGGTAACCAATACTGCAGCCGTCAGATGGTTGCCGAGGGTACGGGTGCAGGAAAAGTTGATCAGCCTGCGCAGCTGTTCAAACTGCAGGGTGTGACGGCTCTCCGCTACCTGGATCAGCCGATCCTCTTGTCCGTTTGCAAAGTATTCGTTAATATCATGAGGATAATATTTCATATAGTAATACCTCGAATGTATAGTTATTTATATTATAGCATTACGGCGTGTGATAATGCAATAATTATCTTGAAAAAAAGAACGGTCAGTATTATAATGAAAGCAAATAAAGGAGGGATCTTATGTCTTCGTTTACTTATTATTATATGCGTTTCCCCGGTGGAAAGCCCAAGGCGCTCACGTTGAGCTATGATGACGGTGTGGAGCAGGATATTCAATTGATCCGGTTGATGGAGCAATATAGCTTTAAGGGCACCTTTAACCTCAATGCAGGGCTGTTTGCTCCCGCGGATAAGGTTTACGAACCCGGTCATATTCATCGTCGTTTACCGCTTTCTAAAATCAAAGAGGTATATTCCTCTTCTCAAGTAGAGGTGGCTTGCCACGGCTTTAAGCATCTGCGGATGGAACGTCTGCAGGGCGCCGATGCCATGAATGAGATCATTCAGGACCGTAGAGGTCTGGAAGCCTTGTTCGGTTGTATGATCCCCGGTATGGCGTATGCTTACGGCACCTATAACGACCAGGCAGTCCAAGTTCTGAAACTGGCAGGGATCCGCTATGCAAGAACGGTTGAGTCTACCGAGCAATTTGATATTCCCACCGATTGGCTCAGAATGCCCGCCACCTGCCATCACAAAAATCCTCGCTTGATGGAGCTTGCAGAAAGATTCCGCGATCTTGAGGTGAAAAGCTTCCCCAAACTGTTCTATCTTTGGGGCCATTCCTATGAGTTTGAGAAGGATAATAACTGGCAGGTGATCGAAGATTTCTTTAAGGAAATGCAAGATCTCCCGGACGTATGGTATGCTACCAATATCGAGATCTATGATTATGTAAAAGCCTATGAGCGGCTCCAATTCGCAATGGACAACCGGTGCGTGCACAATCCCACTGCAACCGATGTTTGGATCGCTGATCGGGATGAGGATGCGATCCGTATCCCTGCCGGCAAAACGGTTCAATTAAAGTGAGGTAGAGCAATGAAGAAGCAATCCTATTATTTTATGCGTTTCCCCGGCGGAAAGCCCAAGGCGATCACCTTGAGTTATGACGACGGCGTTGCCGAGGATATCCGCTTTATTGATCTGATGAAGCAATACGGCTTTAAGGGTACTTTTAATTTGAGTTACAACCGTATCCCGGAAGATAAGGTCCTTCCGCCCGGAAAGCGTCATCGGAAACTGACTGCTGAAGAGATCCGTGAAGTCTACACACCCGATTGTACCGAAATCGCCATGCACTCCTTTAATCATACCTCTTTTGGGTCGGTTACGCCTGCTGAAGTGATGTATGAGATTACAGAGGATCGAAAGGGCTGGGAGTCGTTCTTGGGTACTGTTGTGCGTGGATTTGCGTATGCAAACGGTTCATTTAATGATGAAGCGGTGGAGGTACTGCGTATGGCAGGTGTTACCTATGCTCGTACAACGAAACAGACCGAAAACTTTGATCTTCCCACCGATTGGCTTCGTTTAAAATCCACCTGTAAGCATACCGATCCCCGTTTGATGCAACTGGCGAATGAGCTTGCTGAATTGGAGGTTATGAAAGAGCCGAAGTGGTTTTATCTTTGGGGTCATACCTATGAATTCGAAGATGCCGATAACTGGTGTGTGATCGAAGACTTTTTCCGTCGTATGAGCGGGCTTCAGGATGTCTGGTATGCCACCAACACCGAGATCTACGACTATCTTCAGGCATATCAAGAACTGCAATATTCCGCTGATGGGGAATGGGTGCACAATCCTACCACCACCGATGTGTGGCTCGGTAAAACAGACAGTGACGAAACATTATGTATCCCCGCCGGCAAGACGATAAAAGTAGATCGGTTTGTTGAAAAATAAAGCAAAGGCGCCGCAATTGCGGTGCCTTTGCTTTATTTGAGATGTTCCTGCATGATCGGTTTTATTTTTTGACTTTAGGTTCCGCTTTCGGAAAATAAGTGATTCTGAGGTTTGTACATCCGTGCGGCACAAGGGTCAGCGGAAGCTTGTCGGTTACATATTGATATTTTCCTATGGGCTCAAAGGTCTTACTTTCATATAAGGCGTTAAGATAGGGGGCCTTATAGCAATGGGTGTGCAGCTTTATCATGGGAGTCTCCCAGGCATAACCGTTTTCGTCAACCTCTTCTATTTCAAAGTCTTTTGCGCTGAGGTTTTCGTCCACGGCAAAATTCCATGTATACTGTTGTCTTCTTGCCGCCATACGTGCCTTCGGATCAGAGTCGGTGGATTCCTCGTAATGGGGAAGTACGTTGTACCAGCTCCAACCTTCAGGCAGAGGCGTCATGGGAGCTCCTTCTATGGCAACCCAATTTTCAGGAATATGATAAGAATACAACAAAGCACCGTATTTAACCGCAAGGGGATATTTGCTGCTACCGTCACTGTCGTCGACGGTTATTACTTTCACTTCAGTTTTAAAACTTATGTGCAATACATCGCTGTTTTTCCATTGTCGTCTGAATTGAACATATCCGTCTTCGGTTTTGTCGGCTTCAACCTTATTTCCGTTAAGAGTAACGGTATATTCGTTGCACCACTGAGGGATTTTTAGGTTCAGTGCAAATTCTTTATCACATTCCATTTTGAAGTCGACGGTATTTCTGAAGGGATAGTTTGTGCATTCAGTAAAGCAAATGCTGTTGTAATCCAGAGAGCAGGGGCCGTATGCGGTAACATATATATTGCCGTTGTCATCCTTAAGCATCATACTTCTTATAAAATCCGGAACGATTACAACGGCATTTACGGGACAGCAGGCGGTGGGGTAGCAAGGGGCATATACCTGCTGTCTTGAAACGACACCGGATGATTTATCTGTGGCATATACTTGATTTGGAGCAGAAAGATATGCAATGGCTTTTTCATCCTTTTTTCTTGCTCCCTGCGCACCGTTATAAAATACCTCTTCCATGTAATCACCATACACGGATTTTCCGGTGATATAGGAAAGATAGGAATATGCCTGGGCAAGTGTGGTAAAGGTGCAGTATTCCGATTCACGCACGGCACCAACGGGTCCGTTATATTCCGTTGAGGAAACGGCACCGCCGGTAAGTTGTATTGATTTTTCTCGGTTTTTACGGATGAAGTTTTCCGATGCTTTGAGATAGATGTCTTTCCCTGTGGCTGTATATACCAGCGCGCCGAGCCTTGCTTTTGAACCAATACTTACGGAATGGTATGTGTGATAGAAGAATTCATCGCTGAGCATAGACTTGTAGGAGAGTTTGTACGTATCGTGTCTGCACACAAAATCCATATAATCCTCGGCAAAATCCACAAGCCGTTTATCAAGGGTATGATAATAGGTGAGAATCATGATTTCAACGATGTTTACCCCTGCATACTCTGTTTTATTCTCACCGCTCCATTTGTCGCAAAACCATAGCAGACAGTTGTGTACCGCATCCAAAACGTCTTTTCTTCCGGTGGCTTCGTAAAATGCGAGCAAAGCCATCATGCCTCTTGATGTGCCCCATGCATTGAAGTCGTCATAAATCTGGGCATCCTCTTCAAAATAAGTGCCGAGATAACCGTCAGCCTTTTGATTTTTTAGAACGCTGTCTACCCATTCAGTTGCAGTTTTTATCATTTCGTTATCGTTGAGTGTAAAGGCAAACAATATGTAGCCGTACCAGTAGTTGCCTGAAAGCTCAGCACCCCATCCGGATTGTCGGTGTTTTTTCCATGCTTTTACATAGGTTTTATGAACATATGGGTTTGCGATCATGTCGGGTTCTAATTTATAAAGATTACCGCTCATGCCGGCTTTTCCTCGTGCCATCTGCTCTTTCAGAAACCCTTGTGCCTTTATTGCTCCTACAGGAAGTCGGTCCAGCTTTTGATGTTTTTTCATATTGGACAATCCTTTCATGCTTATTTTCTTGATTTTAATCCGGTAAAGAAAAAATGTAAATGGATTATAATAACAGAGTTGGACAAAACTGATGTTTTCTGTTATGATACATACGAGGTGATACGATGGTGTTTTATGAAATCGAGTTACTGTCCATACCAAAAATCAGGTTTGCATGGAGTGTAAGTGTTGAAAAACACAGTAATTATTTCGATTATAGAAAAGGATTTCTGGAACTTGGGATAATTGAGCAGGGACGAATCCGTCATATCAGTTTTGATGGTGTGAGCGAGATTGTGTGTCCCGGCATGCTGAGTCCTATTGTTGATGATATAGGCTGTGTGACAGAATCCTTTAAGGGTGAAAAGCAAAAACATACAACAGTAGGAGTTAAAGTGCTGTATAATGCCAAAAGGTATATAAGCGCCAATGAATACAATATTGAACATCTGAAAGAGAAAATAAAAAACGGCAACGTAATCCTCGTGCCGTATCTGTGGAAAATTGATGAAATATATGATAAATCATTGCATATTATAAAGGAGATCTCACGCCTTAAAGTATCGTCTAATCCTGCGGATGCAGTGGAGGCTGTGGGAAAATGGTTTTCGTTGGTTTCGCTTATAACTGATTATGTTATGAGGCGGCTCGAGGGGACAAGTGTGAACATAACTCCGTCCGAGCAATGCTATGCGCACAAAGCAGCGCAATACATTGAAAAGAACTATACTAAAAAAATAACCGTCAGCAGTGTTGCGGCACATTTAGGGATATCTGAGGGACATACCCACCGTATTTTTAAGAAGGTATATTCAATGGGAATTTTGGAATACGCAAACTGCCATCGTATAAATGTTGCATCTGCACTTATGAGGGATTACGGACTCACTCTCAAAGAGGCGGCACTTAATGTTGGCGTTGAGGATCCTGCTTATATGAGCCGTTTGTTCAAAAAGGTTACAGGCAGTAATGCCCGTGACTTTAATTCGGGTTCAGGTGGCGTTGAATTACGGTCAAATACAAAAAGGTGAAAAAGAAAAAGGACTACGATCAAAAAACGTAGTCCTTATTTGGTTGGGATAGCTGGACTCGAACCAGCGAAATGACGGAGTCAAAGTCCGTTGCCTTACCGACTTGGCTATATCCCAAAATACCGGAGACTTTTCTTAAAAAGAAAAGTGGGGTGGGCGGTGGGATTCGAACCCACGACCTCCAGAGCCACAATCTGGCGCTCTAACCAACTGAACTACGTCCACCATATATAACCTTGCCGCCGGCAACGATAAGGATTATAAACTATTTTCTTCCTATTGTCAAGATAAAATTCAAGTTTTTTCATTTTATTATTGCTGATATCATAAAAATTAAAGAATGGTTAGGTCA
>CAYLIT010000043.1:5259-11563 GCA_964383835.1 uncultured Eubacteriales bacterium | reverse complement strand
GATGGAAGCTGTTCGTAACGAACTGGGTCTGACCCAGTATAAATTTCCTTGGGAGGAGTAAGAATTATGGATATCAGACAAGAATCTTTGAAAAAGCACTACGAGTGGAACGGTAAAATCGAAGTCGTTACCCGTTGCCCCATCGAGACCCGTGAGGATCTTTCCCTGGCTTATACCCCCGGCGTTGCCGAGGCTTGCCTGGAGATCAACAAGGATTACAACAAGAGCTACGAGCTGACCCGCCGCAACAACATGGTGGCCGTTATCACCGACGGTACCGCCATCCTGGGTCTGGGCGATATCGGTCCCGAGGCCGGTATGCCGGTTATGGAAGGTAAGTGTGCTCTGTTTAAGGCGTTTGCGGACGTAGACGCATTCCCCATCTGCATCCGCAGCAAGGACGTGGACGAGCTGGTTCGCACCATCTATCTCATCTCCGGCTCCTTCGGCGGTATCAACTTAGAGGATATCGGCGCTCCCCGTTGCTTCGAGGTAGAGCGTAAGCTGAAGGAGATCTGAGAAATCCCCGTATTCCACGACGATCAGCACGGTACCGCTATCGTAGTTGCCGCCGCTTTGATCAACGCTTTGAAGGTCGTGAAGAAGAACATCGGCGACGTGAAGGTGGTCATCAACGGTGCCGGTTCCGCCGGTATCGCCATCGGTAAGCATCTTCTGAACATGGGTGTGAAGCATCTGACCATGGTAGACCGCTTCGGTATCATCTGCAAGGGTATGGAGCTGAGCGATGCTCATGCCGAGATGGCTGAGGTAACCAATCTGGAGCATCAGATGGGCAACCTGGCCGATGCCATGAAGGGTGCCGACGTATTCATCGGTGTATCCGCTCCTAATATCGTGACCGAAGAAATGGTTGCTTCCATGGCTGCTGATTCCATCATGTTCCCCATGGCTAACCCCACTCCCGAGATCATGCCCGATAAGGCTAAGGCTGCCGGCGCTCGTGTGGTCGGTACCGGTCGTTCCGACTTCCCCAACCAGATCAACAACGTGCTGGCATTCCCCGGCATCTTCCGTGGTGCTTTGGATTGCCGTGCATCCTGCATCAACGAGGAAATGAAGGTTGCCACCTCCTATGCGCTGGCTGCCCTGATCCCCGAAGAAGAGCTGAATGAAGAGAATATCATCATCGGTGCTCTGGATAAGAGAGTTGCTCCTGCCGTTGCCGAAGCTGTTATTGAGGCTGCCCACAAGACCGGCGTAGCCCGCATCTGAAAACGGTGAGAAAACGGTGAAATCGGCGCAGACCGTTACACTTTCCGCTCGTTTCCCCGCTTGAAGTTCACATACGTCTTCGGGTGAAACAAACGAAATCTGCATCTGTTTTGGCTGTTTTAAAAGAAAATGAAATCAATCTGTCTTAATAAAAGACGTCCCGATTTTTTGTCGGGACGTCTTTTATTAAGACAGATTGTATAGTTTATTGTTTTCTACGCGTACTATTTGATATTCTTTGCATGTGAAGATGTTTAGTTGGGGGCTTCCCGTCAGTTTCTTAGTCCTCAGGTTGTAGGTATAGTTATAAAAGCAATTGTTGTGACCGATGAGAAAATAGATGGTTCCGTCGTAGTAACCTGCATTGTCGTGATTTAGAAAAGCAGGCTGTTTGAATTTAGATTTGATATCAGTACAATCAATAACTTCACTGCTCAAATCATTTCCTAGACGGTCAACATAACGAATTTGTAATGTAAGATCTTTTAGCTTGCTATCGTCTGTATGTAGATTGGTTTCCAGCAGACCATAGCCGTCTTCTGTTTCAAAGATTAATCGAAATTCGTTTTTTGTCGGAATATTGGGCTCGACTGTATAGCATTTGCCGTTTGGATAGGAAAGATAGGAAATATAGCGAGCGCTTGATCCCTCTCCAATCGGAGTGAGATCGACAATAGAGAGCCAAATTGAATCATCAGAATTGACATGGCTTGTATTATAATGATCCATTTGAAGAAACGATTCGCAATACGGAAATTGATAGTTAATGATTTGGCTTGTGTTTGTGGATAAACATATTTTCTCTACCGATTGAAAGAGGATGCCATCCTTGTTATAAGGGAGAGATATTAGATAAAGATACTCGTTTTTGTATTGAATATCTTTTCCATTGATCGTTGTTGTTAGTGATTGTTGAATTCCGTCTTTGAAATATAATACTGTAGATTTGAGCGTGGATACACCATTATAAAGGTAAAATTCAACGTGTTCATCAATGTAGTAATCATCCAACTGTCCGAACTCTTCATATACTTCGTGGACAGTTTTACCTAGGTGTTCTGATGCTTTGTTGCGGGCGTAGTAGGGAGTTCCTCCGAACCAAGCGGGAATATAAGCATCTCTTTTTTTGATTATTTCTGAACCTTGAAGATAAAAAGCAGTACTGCCGTGTGTTTCGTTCATAGATTCTTTGCAATACATCTCTATCATAATTCCATCGGATACGTGCTTTTGACAACTGCTTAAATTAATAAGTAAACACAAGCACATCAAAAGGAAGAGAGGACTTCGATGTTTGGCCATTAATTGAACCCCCAATCATAATTGTTCCAATTAGAAGTTCTTGCCATGCTCCCATCTGCTAGGGTCTTTAACATGATGATAGTAGAAAATTGAATTTGAGAAGGGTATAGATAACTACTTGAACCGGTTTGCGGAATTAGATCGTAGTCGCAATCAGCGTTAGACATCATATATGCCAAATAAACTAAGGAAATACAATTTACATATGGTAATTCATCGGCGGCATTTCCTTTTTTGATTAAAGACTTATATCCGCAATAATCAAATTGTGTTCCCATATAACCCGCATATTCGCGCTGTGAGGTATCGATGTCATTTGGATAATAGATGGCTAAAGTTACGCAATCCGCCCAATTAGATAATTCTTGGTTGACTACCTCATCTTCTTCATCGTCACGTGGCCCTACAGCCTCGGCAATCATTTTTGTGGTTGCATCTTCCGTCGAGTCGTGATTGCTGATAATACCGACATGGCCATGTCGGTATCCTAAATTTATGTTATCTTTCGTTAAAAAAATATTTCCTTCATGAGCCACATAGCACATATTATAAAAGAACTCTGCACTCATACCGGTGCTTGAACCAGAACCGCTGGAATATGTTGAGGCTTGCTGTTGGGATGACAGGTTTCTTAAGAAATAATCTGATCCCGTGATATTCAAGTGTTGCGACAAGATGTTGCGATTTACATGGTACTGTTGGCTGAATTGATCAAGATCTATATCTGTTTTAATTGCGGTGTCCCATTGCTCACTATAAACAATGTCTTCTAATATGGTGTTGACCTCAGCTAAAAATGCATCTTGATCACCATTATAATCTGTGTATAATTCCAGAACGGAATTTTCGTTAACTCCAAGAATGAGCGCAGTATATCTCAAGAGATCCTCCTCTGGTGTGTGCTCGGCTGAGACTGGTGAAAAGAGGTTTAATGCTAAGGCAAGTGCGATAACAATGATTGTAATTTTTTTCATAATAATTTTCTCCTTTTTTTCTTAATCATATAACAAAATATACAAAATGTAAATACAAATTTCAAAAAAATAAGTGTTCATAACTATTTTTGAAAATAAGATTCGTAGAAATATACAAGGTTTCGTTCGGATTCTTTTGCAGTTTATACCCAAAAAATATCGATATGGGCGTTTGATGTTGACAATATCTTGAAATCTGAATTATAATTTAAAAAAATAATCAAGGAGATCGTTATGGGTATCACCAAGCATCGTTTTACGGTTCCTGTCAATTGTCATCTTCCCTGGGAGGATGCGATGACGGATGAAGTACAGGATTTCGAAGAATTATATGAGGATCGCGGCTTTATCGTTCTGCCGGAGAGCTACAGTGAGACGGGCGATCCTACTCGGCTTGTCATCATCTGCCACGGGGCAGGCGGTTCGGTGGATGCAGACGATGCCCAGGTGGAGCATTCGCCGGTGATGGAGTATCTGGTGGCCAACGGCTATGCCGTCATGGACGTAAACGGTCTGCCGTATAAGTATGCGGAGGAGTGCGGCATCGATATCCGCAACAATATCGGCAGTCCCATTGCCATCCGAAGCTACGTCAAGGCGTATCATTATTGCATGGATCATTATAATTTGAAGCCCGACGTTTTCGTGCACGGCGGCTCCATGGGCGGCATCAGCAGCACCAATCTGGTGCTGAGCGGGCAGATTCCCGTGATTGCACACAGTGCTTTTTGCCCCGTTCTGGATGCCTATAACGAGATCTTTCTGCACCCCTGGAGCAAGGGTCTGCCCAAGATCGCCATGGGGAAGATCTATCAGCTGGAGACCGACGAAAACGGCGAATATATCTATGACGCCAATAAGCTGGCGGGCTTCAACCCTGCGGTCAATAAAAAGATCGAAGCCTATCCCGTTCCGGTGAAATTCTGGCATTGTGTGGACGATCACGTCGTTTCTTATGCGGTGACCGAAAAGTTTGTGGAAACCGTCAAGCAAAGCGGCGGAACGGCGTATCTGCGGTCGTTTCCGTACGGTCGGCACGGCCCGCGCAACGTAGGGGAACAGGTTCAGAACCCCTGCGGAAATCACCTTTTTGACGGACGCGAGATCGAGATCACACCCGCAGTGGAAGAGGTCTTTATCTGGATCCGAAATTTTAGTTAAAACGAAAAAAAGCCGCTGTTCAGCGGCTTTTTTAATGGGGAAAAACGGTGTAAAATTATACTTTTTCGTATTTTGCTTGAAAAATCGGCGGGTAGATGGTATAGTATAGACGGAGGATAAGAACGTGACAAAAGGATTGATGAAGGGCAAGGCCGGAAAGGTGCTTTATTGGTGTCTGATGGGCTTGCTGTTGGCGGTGTTTTTATTTGCCGCCTTTATGGTTGCCCGGCATTTTTATGATGAAAAGAAAAGCGAGGGGCAGTTTGACAGTCTGGCAGAGCTGACTCAACAGGAGCCGGAGAGCTCCACGACCAAGGAGCCGACTTCTGCCGAAAAGTATGCTTCGGTATTGGCCGAGAATGATGATTTTGTCGGCTGGATCCGAATTCCGGAAACCCGTATCGATTATCCGGTGGTGCAGACCCCCGACAGCCCCAATTATTATCTGCGCCGGGGCTTTGATAAGAAATACAGTTACTACGGGGTGCCCTACGTTGCGGAGATCTGTACCATTGATGAATGCGACAATACCATTATCTATGGCCACAACATGACCAACGGCAGTATGTTTTCGGATCTGCAGAAATACAGCTCCAAGGAGTTCTGGCAAGGCCATCGTTATATCCAGTTTGATACCATGGAGGGCTTTGGGGTTTATGAGATCATCGCCGTTTTCAAAACGGCGGCAGGGGCCAAGGACGAGTTTGAATACTATAAATTCGCCGAAGGGGATGAGACGGCTTTTACAAACTACGTTGCAGAATGTAAAGCACGCTCCCTTTACGATACAGGCCTCACTGCCGAAAAGGGCGATCGGCTGATCACCCTCTCTACCTGCGAATATTCCCAAAAGGAAGGGCGCTTGGCCGTGGTGGCGAAGAAGATCAATTGAAGTAAATATCCGGTTAATATGGAGCACCCTGATGGATGCTCCATATTTTATGCCCGGAACCAAAAGCGCCGCCCGGTAATAAGATATACCATGAGAAAGACCGGAAAGGCGGCTGCTTTATGAATCAACAACTCAGTCTGCCGGCGCTGCAACCGGGACAGCGGGCACGGGTGCGTGCGCTGTCAAATGAGGGTAGCATCCGCAGGCGGCTTTTAGATATCGGATTGATCGAAAACACGGTGGTGGAATGTTTGGGTAAAAGCCCGGCCGGAGATCCGGGGGCTTACCTGATCCGGGGGGCGGTCATCGCTATCCGGGCAGAGGATGGTCAAAAGATTTTGATCGAGGTCTGCTCTTAAGGGGTGGTAGGAAATGAGCGCTATTTTGAATGAAAAGTGTAAAATTACACCAGTAATTGCCATCGCCGGCAACCCCAACGTGGGCAAAAGTACGGTGTTTAATGCGTTGACGGGGATGAATCAGCACACCGGCAATTGGCCCGGAAAAACTGTTTCGAATGCAAAGGGGGTCTGCACCATTGGGGAACGCCGCTGTCTGTTGGTGGATATCCCCGGTACTTATTCGCTGATGGCCCATTCGGCCGAAGAAGAGGTGGCCCGCAATTTCCTTTGCTTCGGCAATACGGATGCGGCGGTGGTGGTCTGCGATGCCACCTGCTTGGAGCGAAATTTGAATTTGGTATTGCAAACGTTGGAGATTGCCCGGCGGGTGCTGGTTT
>CAYLIT010000043.1:0-5249 GCA_964383835.1 uncultured Eubacteriales bacterium | reverse complement strand
TGATGGAGATCGCCCACCCGGTGGTGCTCTGCGTCAATCTGTTGGACGAGGCGGGACGTAAAAATATCTGCATCGATCTTGAGGCGCTTTCGCAAGAGCTTGGGGTTCCGGTAGTGGGGACGGTAGCGCAAAAGAAAAAGAGCCTTACCGCTCTGACAGATGCCTTGGGAAGGTTGTTGGAGGGGGAAGAGCCGGAGGGGTACCAGGTGAAATACGATGCCCCGGTGGAGGATGCGATCGCCATGGTAGAGCCTGTATTGGATCCTTGGAGTGATCGGATCTCTGCTCGATGGCTGGCATTACAGCTTTTGGACCCGGATCCCATGTTGTTGCGGGAGGCGGAAATATATTTGGGAGAGAATGTTGTCGATCATCCGGCTGTGGCAGAAGCATTAAAAAAAGCCAAAGAGCATTTGCAAAGCCATGGTATTGACGGTGCCGTGTTGAAGGATCGGATTGTAGGAAGCTTGGTTTCGGCGGCAGAAGAGATCGCTGATCGGGTAGTGACCTGCGAAAAAAAGCAGTATAACTGTTTTGACCGCAAAATGGATGGAATTCTGACCCATCGGATAGCCGCTTATCCCATTATGCTGGCATTGTTGGCGATGGTCTTTTGGTTGACCATCGTGGGGGCGAATTATCCCTCACAATTATTGAGCGAGGGGTTGTTTTGGGTGCAGGATCGGTTGACCGACCTCTTTACCTATCTTCATGCGCCCGATTGGCTCTACGGCACCCTGGTGCTGGGAGTGTATCGGGTGCTGGCGTGGGTCGTTTCGGTAATGCTTCCGCCCATGGCGATCTTTTTTCCGCTGTTTACACTTTTGGAGGATGCAGGCTATCTTCCGCGGATAGCCTATAATTTAGATAAGCCTTTTCACCGTTGTCATGCCTGCGGTAAGCAGGCGTTGACCATGTGCATGGGCTTTGGGTGCAATGCAGTAGGCATCACCGGTTGCCGTATCATTGATTCCCCTAGGGAACGGTTGATCGCCATTCTGACCAATAACTTTGTCCCCTGCAACGGGCGGTTCCCCACCCTGATTGCGCTGATTACCATGTTTTTCGTTGGGGTGCAGGGCGGTGCCTTGAACTCTTTTCTTTCGGCGGCGCTTCTCACGGCGGTGATCCTTTTGGGTATCGGGATGACCTTTTTAGTTTCACGGCTGCTTTCGGCCACCCTTCTGCGGGGGACGCCCTCTTCCTTTACGTTGGAATTGCCCCCTTACCGCAAGCCCAAGGTGGGGAGGGTCATCGTTCGCTCGGTGCTGGATCGCACGTTCTTTGTGTTGGGTCGAGCGGTGGCGGTGGCAGCCCCGGCAGGTCTTGTGCTTTGGCTGATGGCCAACGTAACGGTTGGGGAACTGAGCCTTTTGGCCCATTGCGCCGACTTTTTGGATCCCTTCGCCCGGCTTTTGGGGTTGGACGGCATGATTCTGATCGCTTTTGTTTTGGGCTTTCCTGCCAACGAGATCGTGTTGCCTATTATCATGATGGGGTATCTTTCCGGCGGAACGCTGATGGAGCTGGGTACCTTTGCCGAAATGCGGGAGCTGTTGGTGGCCAACGGCTGGACTTGGCAAACAGCGGTCAGTACCTTGCTGTTTTCGCTGTTCCATTGGCCCTGCTCTACCGCTCTTTGGACGGTCAAAAAAGAGACCGGCAGTTGGGGCTGGACCGCTATGGCGGCAATCATCCCCACCCTGGTGGGAATGGTGCTTTGCTTTGTGTTTACGATTTTTATGAATCTGATCGGAGGATGAACGATGCAATTTAATACCGTTGATTTCGGGCAGCTGTTGGGTCGCCGCCCCGATGCGATCGCACTTTTGAGGGGTGGCCCGGAATACCAAAGCATTGAGGGCTGGGTGCGGTTTTACGACACCCCTTTCGGGTGTATGGTTGCGGCGGAGGTGGTGGGGTTGCCCCATCACGAGGGAGCTTGTCAGAACCACTTTTTCGGGTTCCATATCCATCAGAACGGCCGTTGCACCGGCGGCACCCGTGAGGAGCCCTTTGCCGATACCGGTACCCATTATAACCCCGACCAATGCCGGCATCCCCAGCACGCCGGGGATCTGCCGCCCTTGATGGAAGAAAACGGCCGTGCTTTTATGGCGGTGTTGGCCGGTCAGCTGACGGTACGGCAGGTTTTAGGGCGTTCAGTGGTATTGCATACCGACCCGGATGATCTCCACACCCAGCCTGCGGGAAATGCGGGGCGCAAGATGGCCTGCGGTGTCATTTTGCCGGTGCGGCGTTCTTGACAGTAAAGGTGCCGAATGATATACTTAAATCAGTAACTCGCAGAAAAAGAAAGGTTCAAAAAATGAGTAATAGTAAAGGCATGGAATCGTTGGATCAATTATATAAGATCGGCCGCGGCCCCTCCAGCTCCCACACCATGGGACCCGAGCGGGCCTGCCTGCTTTTTAAAGAACGGTACCCCGAGGCGGAGCGGTTCGAAGCGGTGCTTTACGGCTCCCTTTCCAAAACCGGAAAGGGTCACGGTACCGATGCGGTGATTCAGCGCACGTTGGAGCCTATCCCCTGTAACGTGGTCTTTGATGACGAAACGCCGGATCTGCCACACCCGAACACCATGGATCTTTTTGCCTATGCAGGGGAAACCCTGCTGGGGCAAAGCCGGGTGTTCAGCGTGGGCGGCGGCCGCATCGCCTGGGAACACGATCCCGGGCAGGCGGCGCCTATCGTATACCCCCATCAGTCCTTTTCCGAGATCGCAAAGTATTGCCGCAGCAAGCGTATTCGTCTTTGGCAGTATGTAGAAGAGATCGAGGGAGATGGGGTCTGGGAGCATCTGCAAAAGATCTGGTCTGGCATGAAGGCGGCCATCGAGCGGGGATTAGAGGATGAGGGCGTTCTGCCCGGCGGTCTTGAGGTGCAGAAAAAGGCGAAATTTCTTTATGAAATGCAACACATTGATGAATCGGCAGAGACCCGTGAAAATCGGGTGGTCTGCGCCTATGCTTTTGCCACCAGCGAACAGAATGCCTCCGGCGAGACCATCGTTACTGCGCCCACCTGCGGCGCCTCCGGCGTGATGCCGGCAGTGCTGTATTATCAGCAACAAAAACAAAACTTTACCGATCGGGAAATCTGCAAGGCGCTGGCCGCCGGCGGAATCATCGGCAATTTGATCAAGACCAACGCTTCGATCTCCGGCGCCGAATGCGGCTGTCAGGCCGAGATCGGTACCGCCTGCGCCATGGCGGCGGCCGCATTGGCAGAGCTGTTCGGTCTGCACCTGGATAAGATCGAATATGCCGCCGAGATCGCCATCGAGCATCACTTGGGATTGACCTGCGATCCCATCGGCGGGCTGGTACAAATTCCTTGCATCGAGCGCAACGCGGTGGCAGCCATGCGTGCCATCAATGCGGTGAATTTAGCCAGCTTTTTGAGCAGTACCCGCAAGATCTCGTTGGATCACGTGATCATTACCATGAAAGAAACCGGCCGTGATCTGCGCTCCGCCTATCGGGAAACCTCCGAGGGCGGGATGGCAAAAATTCAGTTAAATACCGAGGAGAAAAGATCGTGACGGATTCCTTTTTTCACAATCAGGTGTGGAAGCGGTTTATGCGCCTGCCCTACGGTCATATCGTGGACTATACCGATGGGGAAGGAACGGTGTTTTTTCCTACTGCCGAGGATTGCAAACGCTCCGTGCCGAATGCCTTTGGGGCGGTGGACGCCCATCACCAACGGTGCTATGTTTTCGGGGCTGTACTTATCGGCATTGATCCGGAAATATACTCATGAACCTGATCCGCAGACCGCCGATGAGATTCGGCTGGGTCTTTTATGGCTGGCCGAAAAAGATACTCAAAATCGGGAATATTACCTGCACGCCTGCCGTATGAACGGTGTTGCCGCCTTGCCTTTTTTGAAGAGAATGTCGGATTACGACAACGTGGCCGAGGACTTTTCGGTGGATTGGCGCCCTCTTGCAACGATCTGGGAGCCCTTTGACGGCACCTTTGATACCGCCATTGATCTTTCCAACAAGACTTCCAAGTATTGGCGGGTGAACATGGTACCTCACCGCAAAATGGAGCATTCGGTACTGGGCGAGGCGCTGTTTGCCGCCTGGATCGCAGCCGGTTGCCCCGAAGAGCGGATCGTGGTAAGCGCCATAGAACAATTGAGAGCATACAGTGCCCACGTGGATTGGGATACCGTGCATCTGCCCTATGCTTTTGTGGCGGAAGGCGCCTTACTCTTTGGGAAAACTAATGGTTGCAATTTATAAACAATAATGGTATAATGACATTTAACAGTTTTTAAACTGAATTTTATAATGTGTGGTGAAAAAAAGAAATGCAAGTTAAAATCAATGGTCAGATGATCGAAACGGAAGCCGGCGCATCGGTTTTTGATGCCGCCTTCGCTCTGGATCCTGCCGTTGCAAGAGAAGCGCTGTGCGCTTTGGTCAATGGGGAGGTCCGGGAATTGACTTATGTTCCTTCGGAAGGGGATGAGGTGACTACCCTGACTTTCGAGGATGAGCGGGCAAGAAAGGTCTTCTGGCACACCACATCTCATGTGCTGGCCCAGGCCGTTAAGCGCCTGTTCCCCGAGGCAAAGTTTGCCATCGGTCCGGCAATAGATAGCGGTTTTTACTATGATTTCGAGGTAGAAAAGCCCTTTACCGCCGAGGATCTCACCAAGATCACGGCCGAAATGAAGAAGATCGTCAAGGAGCGTCTGCGCCTTGAGCGGTTCGAGCTTCCCGCAGCAGAGGCTAAGGAGCTGATGAAGGACGAGCCCTATAAGCTGGAGCTTATCGAAGAGCACGCAGGCAAGGGCGAGAATATCTCTTTCTACCGGCAGGGCGAATTTACCGACCTTTGCGCAGGTCCCCATCTTTTTGACGTAGCGAAGATCAAGGCGATCGCTCTCTTGAGTTCTACCGGCGCTTATTGGCGTGGGGACTCCGATAAGACGATGCTGCAGAGAATCTACGGTATCTCCTTTATGAAGGCCGCCGAGCTGGAGGCTCATCTGGCGCAATTGGAAGAGGCCCGCAAGCGCGACCATAATAAATTGGGTCGAGAATTGGAATACTTTACCACCTCCGAGGTGGTGGGTCAGGGTCTGCCCATCCTGTTGCCTAAGGGTGCCAAGGTGATTCAGACCTTGCAACGTTGGGTGGAGGACGAAGAGGAGAAGCGCGGCAAACCGAGTCCCATCAATCTTGAAGATTCGCCTAAGTATATAGCAAG
>CAYLIT010000042.1:0-11587 GCA_964383835.1 uncultured Eubacteriales bacterium | reverse complement strand
TGCAGACGGTAAGATCCGTTACGACGGCATCAATATCAACAAGATCAAAAAGGCCGATCTGCGCCGCTCTCTGGGCGTGATCCTGCAGGATACCAATCTCTTTACCGGCACGGTGATGGAGAACATCCGCTACGGTAAGCTGGACGCCACCGACGAGGAATGTATCGAGGCAGCAAAGCTGGCCAACGCCCATGATTTTATCCGCCGTCTGCCGGAGGGCTACGACACCATGCTCACCGCCAACGGTGCCAACCTTTCCCAGGGTCAGCGTCAGCTGCTTTCTATCGCCCGGGCGGCGGTGGCTGATCCTCCGGTCATGATCATGGACGAGGCCACCTCCTCTATCGATACCCGTACCGAGGCTTTGGTGCAAAAGGGTATGGATCGTCTGATGAAGGGCCGTACCGTCTTTGTTATTGCTCACCGTCTTTCCACCGTTCAGAACTCCGACGTCATCATGGTTCTGGAGCAGGGGCGGATCATCGAGCGGGGCGATCACGATAAGCTCATTGCCGAAAAGGGAAAATACTATCAGTTATACACGGGAGCCTTTGAGCTTGAATAAAAACAACCGCAGAAATCAAATTCAAATGATTTCTGCGGTTGTTTTTTATGATTCTTCGTGTTATAATCAAGATACTTTTTGGGGAGGCTGCGTTATGGTTTGCGAAAGCATTTTGGAAAAGATCCGTCCCATCACGGCCGAGGAGCAGGCGATCCTGGACGGGAAGAGTATCGACATGAGCTTGTATATGGCGACGGCCGGGGACGTGATCCAGCGTGAGAAGATGCTGCAGCAGGGCAAGCTGATCACCCTGCGCCCCCATACCCGATTTATTGATTTTCCGCCTCATAGCCACGACTATATCGAGGTGGTTTACGTGTGCACCGGCACCATCACCCATATCATCAACGGAAAAACGGTTACGCTTTCTGCCGGGGAACTTTTGTTTTTGAGCACCGATGCGGTGCATGAGATCAAAAAGGCCGGGGAGGAGGATCTGGCTGTCAACTTTATCATTCTGCCTCAATTTTTTGATAAGGCTCTGGATATGCTGGGGGAGGAAGAAAGTCCTTTGAAGCGGTTTATATTGGATAGCCTGGGCAGTGCTCCCTCCGGCAGTATCTATCTGCACTTCAAGGTGGCGGAATTACTGCCGATCCAGAATCTGATCGAAAATCTGCTCTATACCTTGGTTTCGGATATTCCCAATAAGCGGCGGATCAATCAGACGACCATGGGGTTGCTGTTTTTACAGCTCATCGGCTGTACCGACCG
The DNA here is from genome assembly GCA_964383835.1 of uncultured Eubacteriales bacterium. Lineage (GTDB taxonomy): Bacteria > Bacillota > Clostridia > Oscillospirales > QAKW01 > QAKW01. The sequence goes on along the minus strand of CAYLIT010000042.1, from coordinate 10,308 downwards.
GCTTTCGGTGGAGGATCAGGCGGATGAATTGCTGATCGAGGTGTTCCGTTATATCGAGGAGCACTACCGCACCGGCTCTTTGGGGGAGCTTGCAGAGCAATTACATTGCGATTTCTATTGGCTCTCCCGGGAGATCAAGCGGTGTACCGGTAAAAATTTCAAGCAATTATTGCAGGAAAAACGCCTGTCTCAGGCCGCTTTCCTGCTGAAAAGCACCAGGCTGAACGTGGCGGATATTTCGCTGGCGGTGGGCTATGAAAATATCAGCTACTTTCACCGCATTTTTGCGGGGCGGTTCGGGGTCTCTCCGTTTCAATACCGCACCTGCAAATAAGGACACTTTTTTAAGCAAATCAAGACCTTTCATCCGGTGGAGTATTATGATAGGATAGTGTTGAACTACAGGCGGGACATGATCCGCACAATATTTGATATGAGCCGAAGCATTGGATAGGGAGGTTTTTGCATGAATCGTTACGAAGAAGCAAAAAAGATCTACGCCGGGTGGGGGATCGATACCGATGCCGCCATCCGAAAATTAAAAGAGGTTCCGGTTTCTCTGCATTGCTGGCAGGGGGACGACGTGCGGGGGTTTGACCAAAAGGTGGATGCCCTTTCCGGCGGGATCCAGACGACCGGCAATTATCCCGGACGTGCCACCACCCCTGAGGAGCTGATGGACGATCTTGATGTGGTACTGCGGCTGTGTCCCGGCACCAAAAAGATCAATCTGCACGCCTGCTACGCTATATTTAATGAAGAAAACGGCGGTTGGGTCGATCGGGACAAGCTGGAGCCCAAGCACTTTAAAAAGTGGGTGGACTTTTGCAAGGAGAGAGGCCTGGGTTGCGATTTTAATCCCACCTTTTTCTCTCATCCCAAATGTGATCCGCTGACCCTTTCCAGCCCCAACGAGGAGACCCGCAAATTCTGGATCGAGCACGGCAAGGCTTGTATTCGCATTTCCCGATATTTGGCCGAGGAGCTGGGTCAGCCCTGCATTATGAATATCTGGACCGGAGACGGCTTCAAGGATATCCCCGCCGATCGGCTGGGGCCCCGGGCACGCTATAAGGAGTCCTTGGATCAGATATTGGCAGAGCCGTATGATTTTAAAAAGGTCAAGCCCTGCGTGGAGTCCAAGGTCTTTGGCATCGGGGTGGAGGCTTATACGGTGGGGAGTGCGGAATTTGCCCTCTCTTATGCGGCGGCAAACAGTGATAAATGTATTCCGCTGATGGATAACGGTCATTACCATCCCACGGAGGTGGTTTCCGATAAGATTCCCGCGCTGTTGGCCTTCTTCCCGGAGATCGCTCTGCACGTGACCCGCCCCATCCGTTGGGACAGCGATCACGTGGTGCTGTTGGATGACGAGACCAAGGAGATCTGCAAGGAGATCGTCCGTTGCGGTGGCCTGGAGGGGAGCGTTAAGATCGCGCTGGATTATTTTGATGCCTCTATCAACCGCATCGTGGCTTGGTGCGTAGGATTCCGCAACCTGCAAAAGGCGCTGCTGATGGCGTTGCTGACGCCCCATGAGGCACTTTCTGAATTGCAGAATAATGATAGCTGGAGTGAGCTGATGGTACGGCAGGAGGAGCTGAAGACCCTGCCCTTCGGGGATGTCTGGGCAGAGTATTGCAAGGTCTGCTGTGCTCCGCAGGATGGCGCATGGCTGGGCGAGGTTCAGCAATATGAAAAGGATATTTTGAGCGAACGATAATGAAAAAACGCCTGCCTGGGGTGCCTTTGACGGAGCCCCAGGCAGGCGTTTTTTGAATCAGCAAACTTTGATTTTCTTCGTCGTTATTTTTTCGATATTCTTTGCGATGAAATCGATGCAGTCCTGTTTCTGTCTGGCGCTCATCGCTTCGTGATCGGGCAGGGGATTGTTGATATCGAGAGCGTCGTATTTTCCGTCCCCGAGCCGATGATACGCCATGACGTTGACCTCAAGCAGTTGATCAAGCTCCGCCGCAATGCGGGCGATCTCTTGTAAATGCGCATCCCGTACGTTGATCTCGGGCACGAGGGGACAGCGCAGGATGATCTTAGCACCCAAGGCGTTTAAATAGTTCAGGTTTTTCCGAATGGGGGCAAAGGGCACGCCGGTCAACTGTTTATGCCGCGCATCGTCCGTTTCCTTAACGTCAAACAAAAAGAGGTCGGTATATTGCGCTACCTCGCGCAAGATCTCTTTTGAAGCAAAGCCGCAGGTTTCGATGCAGGTGTACAGACCTGCGGCCTTGGCTCCCTTCAGCAGTTCGATCAGGAAGGCACCTTGCATCAGCGGCTCCCCGCCCGAAACGGTCAGCCCGCCGTCTGAGTTTTTGTAGAAGGCTTTGTCGCGCAGGACTTCCTGAAGCACCGCATCGGCGGTTTCGGTTCTGCCGATGGACTCAAGGGCGCCTGCGGAGCAGGCAGCAGTGCATTTGCCGCAATGAACGCAGTGATGGCGGTCAAAGGTGTGTTGTTCCTCTGTGAATGCGTGGCAGTTCTGCGGGCATACCGCACCGCAGGCCTTACAGAAAATACATTTTTGCGGATAATAGGCGATCTCCGGTTTCTTTTTCTGTGATTCGGGGTTATGGCACCAGATGCATTTCAGGGGACACCCCTTGAAAAAGACCGTCGTGCGGATGCCCGGACCGTCGTGGACGCAAAAACGTTGAATGTCAAAAATCGTTCCTTCCATATTAACTATGATGCCTCATTCTGTTGATGATCTCATCCTGAAGTTCGCTCTTCAAGTTGACAAATCTTGCCGAATAGCCACCTACCCGTACGATCAGGTGCTTATAATTATCGGGATAGGCTTTTGCTTTGATGAGCTCCTCCACCGAGGTGGTGTTCCCTTGAAAGATCTGTCCGTTCTTTTCAATGAAGGTGCAGAGCACCGCGCGGATGATATCCTCGTTGACCCAAGAACTATCGAAATCCCACATGGTGCTGGCACCGCCCGAAAAGCATTGGTACGGAAGCTTTCCTACCGAGTTGATGGCGGCGGTGATGCCCTTGGTCATCGCCATGGATTGGGGGGTGATCCCGTGGGCAACCGTGGCTTCCGCATTGTTACCGTCGGCTCTTGCGCCAAGCATCGCCGCTGCGGGCGGGGCATAGGTAAATGTCAGGATGACGGGCTTTCCCTTTCCGCCGTGGCGGTTGGTAAATGAATGATACATCTCGGCAAAAGCTTTCATGACACGGGCGGCAAAGGCGTCCGCTTCGTCATGATCCATGCCGTATTTCGGCAACCGCTTCAGTTGATTTTGTAGTACCTCGTAGCCCTTGAAATCGGCCTTTAAGGCATCGACCAGTTCTTCCGCCGTGCAAAGCTTTTGCTCGAATACGGCGTATTTGATGGCCAAAAGAGAATCGATGGTGTTGGGGAGAGCCAGGGGCGTTGCACCGTAGTCGTGGTATTTTACGCCGCCGCCGTGCATGTTGCGCCCTCGCTCAAGGCAATCGTCCAGCATGGAGGACAAAAGAAAGGCGGGGCGGTTCTTTTCGGCATAAAAGCTATAGTGATCCTGCAGCTTCAGGCTGAGATGGGTCAGCCGCTTGGCCTCTTGGATGAAATCCTCGTAAAAGCCCTCGAAATCGGAATAGCCAATCAACCCTTTTTCACTTTGGAAGCAGGGAAGACGATCTCCCGTTTTCAAGCAAACACCGCCGGTGATCATCAGTTCCAGCATTTTCGGGGTATTGACCCAACCGATATAAAGCAGGTCGGAATTACTGCCCTGTACGCCGATCTCCATGCAGCCGCCGCAAAAATAATTGGCCGCATCGGCAAAGGGAATGCCCGTTGCCATCATGGCGTCCATGATGGCGGGATCGGAGAGGAGCTGGGCGCGGTTTTCGCCCGACATAAGATATTCCGTACAAAGGTCTAAAAGCTCCTTTGGCGGATCCTTGGGCAGGCGGACGTAGACCAGAGGATGGGTGATGTTCAGATCCATGATGGAGTGCACCATGATATAGGTCAAGGGATTGACAGCGGAAGAACCGTCGGGAGCGGTACCGCCCACCACGATGGTTTCACCCCAGCCGTCTTTGGTATAGATCCGCTCGTCGATCCGCAGGAACAATTCATCGATGAGTTCCTTGGCCTCCTCAAGGGTACATTTTCCGCTTTCGAGATCTTTTTGGAGGTACGGCCACAGATAATGATCCAATCGACCGGGACTGTTACCGCCGTGGGGGTTTTCGCGCATGACGACGATATGCTGCATAAAGTAGGCCTGCACCGCATCCCGAAAGCTCTCGCAGGGGTAGCGAGGGACTCTTCTCATGCGGTCGGCAAGCTCGAAATTACCGAGCCGTTCGTATTCGGCGATATGCTTATCATTGAAGGCGAGCATGGCATCCAAAAGAATCAGCACACCCTCGTAGAAGGCCTTGGCTTCTTCGTCCTTTGGATTCCGGAGATGCGTTTCGACCTGCTTTCTGAAGCCTTCCACACCGAGTTTCAGGATGCGGTCGTATCGCCATGAGATATGCCCTTTGCCGGTTTTATGGAGTATTCTTGCGTTCTGAAGCACCTCTGCTTCGGGACATTCCTTCTTGAAAGCCTCGATGGCGGGGGTATCGCAGTCCAGCTCCCGGCAGTATTCTGCAACGGGGGCTTCTTTAATATAATAAACTCTGCCGCCGATGCGATCCTCTTCATAGGCGAAAACAGGCTGGTTTTCAATGGCGTAGGCCATGGCACGGGCTAATTTTTCTTCATGCGGCAATTTTGAAAATTGCCCAAGCGCGGCACCGTGCAGATCGGCCGCGAAATGGGTCGGCATCCCGATTAGTCCCCGTTGCTTGCATAATTGCTGTAATTGCTTAATCCTTTCGGTCATGATCGGATCCTTCCTTTCTTTGGGTCCTATCGGCATTATAGCAAATCATTTTGAATTTTTCAACTCATGTATAAAAATGATTTTATCAAAAATTCACAAGACAAAACAATATTGATGTGATATGATTGTTATGAGGAACGGCTTAAAAGAATCTTAAAACTTTTCTGTCTATATCTTTAAGAGGTTTTTTGGTAGAATGTGGATAGTAAAAACCGTATTTGGGAGGTAGATAAAATGTTGGAAACAAAAGGCCTTTATAAAGTCTATAAGCCAAAAAAGGGCGTGCCGGTGACGGCGTTGAAGGACGTCAACATCCGTTTCCCCGATAAAGGCATGGTATTTTTGCTGGGTAAATCCGGCAGCGGTAAATCCACTCTTTTGAACGTGCTGGGGGGCTTGGATTGCTACGATCAGGGTGAGATCGTTATCAAAGGGGTGTCGTCCCGGGCGTTCAAGCAAAAGCATTTCGATTCCTACCGCAATACCTACGTGGGCTTTATTTTTCAGGAATATAACGTTTTAGAGGAATTCACCGTGGGTGCCAATATTGCGCTGGCGTTACAGCTACAGGGCAAGAAGGCCACCGACGAGGCCATCAACGAGATCCTGCACGAGGTGGATCTGGACGGCTACGGCAACCGCCGTCCCAACGAGCTTTCGGGCGGTCAGAAGCAACGGGTGGCCATTGCGCGTGCCTTGGTCAAAAAGCCGGAGATCATTATGGCGGATGAACCCACCGGTGCGTTGGATTCCGTCACCGGTCGGCAGGTGCTGGAAACGTTGAAAAAGCTTTCCGCTCATCGGCTGGTGATCGTGGTCTCCCATGACCGAGAATTCGCCGAGCGGTATGCCGACCGTATCATCGAGCTGGCGGACGGTGCGGTCATCCGGGACGTGGAGCGTTGCGGCGAAGCGTTACCCGAAACGGAGCAGGCGCTTACTTTTGAGGAAGACGGCATTCGGGTACAGGGCGGGTATCAGCTGACCGAGGAGGATCGGCTGGCGATCAACGCCTATTTGGCGCAGATGAATGGGGAAAGTGTAAAATTACACCTTCAAAATCCGCATGGCACCGCAGAATTCTGCGAAACCGACCAAAAGAAGATCCCCCATCGGGACGGGGCGAATTTCCGGCTGATCAAATCGAAATTGCCTTTGAAAAACGCCTTCCGCATCGGCGGGAGCAGCTTGAAGCATAAAAAGATCCGATTGGTGATGACCATTCTGCTTTCTTGCATCGCCTTTGGGTTGTTTGGTCTTTCGGATACCTTCGGGGCGTATAACCACGTAGAGACCTGCACCAATTCCATGATCGACAGCGGAATCAGCTACGCTTCCATTCGAAAGCAGTTGAAGGTGGGGGAGGAGAACGATCCTTATTGGATGTCCATCCAAAATGCTTTGGGTCAAGAAGAGCTGGAGCGCTTTGAGCAAGAAACCGGCGTACGGCTGGCGGGGGTGTGCTCCTTTGATCTGGGGCTTGTTTTTGAAGAACAGCTGGGCGAGAAGGTGAATTTTGATCTGTATACCAGTTCTTTCTCGGGCTTTTCGGTGATCGAGCAGGAGGATCTGGGTGTAATGGGATTTTCCTTGACGGCCGGAAAACTGCCTGCGGGCGCGAAAAATGAGATCGCCGTCAGCAAATACGTGGCGGAAGCCTTTTTGACGGGCGGTTATCGCCCGGCGCCCGGTGAAAAGGAAGAAAAAATTGCTTCTTTTGCCGATCTGATCGGTAAAAAACTGACGGTGCACGGGGTGGATTATACCATTGTGGGCGTCGTGGATACCAAGCTGGATATGGAGCGTTATAAAGAACTGGCTGAGGAGCCGGAGCATATGTCTACCGCCGAGGAGCTGTTGCGTTACGCCCTGGAGCGGGAGTTCGATTACGCCACCGATTACAGTCTTGCGCGGGTGGCGATGGTCAGCCGAGAGACCTTTAACGCATTGGGCGCGCAGACGATCTCCTTAAGGTCCTGCAATAACGGTTCCATGTGGCTTTATAATGAAAACTTTAATTTTGGTCTTGATCTCGTTGGAAAGCTTTCTGACTTTAAGAGCGATGAGATCGTTTGGCTGGATACCCCCAAGACGGTGTTGGCGGAAAATGAGATCATCGTTACGATGGATCAGCTTGCCAGTCAGAGTGAAACGGGCGTATTGGAAACGAAGGAACAGATCGTGGAAGCAATGCGTAATTGCGGCCGATTGATGGGTAATATTTGGTACAATGGCTACAGCGAATTCAGCGAATTGCAGAATATCAAGATCGTGGGTGTTCTGAACAAAAACGACGAGCGTTATTTCTACGGAGGGATTTTGCCTGATTGGTATTATGATAAGCTGGTCGTTTCGGGTGAATTTGATTTTGCCGTGGGCGCGTTGCCTGCCGAAAAGAGCGAGATTCGGGCGATGACTGCCTATTGCTACGAGGAAAAGGAGGGCGGCATCCGTTATCCCCTGCTCAACTCGGTGACCTATGAGTTGGATACGGTTCACGAGGTCCTTCTGATGCTGGCAAAGATCTTTTTATACATCGGCCTGGGCTTTGCGCTGTTTGCATCGCTGATGCTGGCAAACTTTATTGCCGTCAGCATTTCCTATAAGAAGCAGGAGATCGGGATCCTGCGTGCCATCGGTTCCCGCAGTAACGACGTCTTCCGCATCTTCTTCTCGGAAAGCTTTATTATTGCCATGATCAATTTCGTGCTCTCTTCTGTTGGAGTGGGGGTTGCGACGGCGCTGGTCAATTATATCCTGCGGCAAAGCGGTATTCTGATCAGCGTGCTGACCTTCGGCCCACGGCAGGTGTTGCTGCTGTTGGCGGTGAGTATCCTGGTGGCGGCGTTGGCCAGCTACTTCCCGGTGCGTCGGATCGCCGCCAAGCGGCCTATTGACGCCATTCGCAACCGATAAAGGGGAATATTATGAAAAAATATTTAAAAATCATTCTTCCGTGCACTGCCGTGGTGGTACTTGCGGCAGTGGTGTGGGCGGCGTGGTATTGGGGGTTGATTCCAAAAAGAACCTACACCGCCGCCGATTTCAGCATCGATACGGTGTTGAGCACGGTGGATTTTAACGGTAACGGTACCGACGATTATACCGATATTCTGCGGGGTGCCAAAAAGGATGCCAAAAATCATCCCAAGTACGACGGCTCCTATTATCGGGGCGGCTATCCGCCGGAGGATATCGGGGTCTGTACCGACGTGATCTGGCGGGCGTTCCGTGAGGCGGGATATTCCTTAAAGGATATGGTGGATCGGGATATCCAGGCCCGTCCTACCGCCTACCGGAATATCAAGGAGCGGGATCCCAACATTGATTTTCGGCGGGTGACCAATCTGCGGATCTTTTTCAGTAAATATGCCAGGAGTCTGACTACCGATATCAATGAGATCGAGGCCTGGCAGCCCGGAGATATCGTGGTGTTTAACAACGATGCGCATATCGGTATCGTTTCGGATAAGCGCAATAAGGACGGTCAGCCGTATATTCTGCACAACGGCGGTCAGCCGGTGCGGGAGGAGGATTATCTGGGCCGCTCCGAGGTGACCGGTCACTACCGTTTTGATGCGTCCAATATTCCCGAAGAGGTGTTGGTTGCTTTTGAAGAGTGAGGAAAGCTATGTATACTATTTTGATCTGTGACGACGAAAAGGATATCGTTGCCGCATTGAAAATCTACCTGGAGGCGGAAGGCTATCGTACCTTTACCGCCTATAACGGCCGGGAGGCCTTGGCGGTGGTGGAGCGGGAAGAGATCCACCTGGTGCTGATGGATATTATGATGCCGGAAATGGACGGCATCACCGCCATGGTGCGTCTCAGAGAGCAGAGTAATCTGCCGGTCATTTTGCTGACGGCCAAGGGGGAGGATACCGATAAGATCTTAGGGCTCAACGTGGGCGCTGATGATTACGTGACCAAGCCCTTTAACCCGGTGGAGCTGTTGGCACGGGTCAAGAGCCAATTGCGGCGGTATCTGCAGTTGGGCGGCGGCACACCGCCTGCCGATAAGAGCGTTTGCACCGTGGGAAGCGTCACCCTCAACGATAAAGCCAAGGCGGTGACGGTGGACGGCGAGCCGGTCAATCTCACCCCCACGGAATATGAAATCTTGAAGCTTTTGATACAGCACCCCGGCGAGGTGTTTTCCCCCAAGGAGATCTACCGCAGAGTGTGGCGGGATGCGCCCTTTGGCGCCGAGAGCACCGTGGCGGTACATATCCGGCATCTTCGGGAGAAGATCGAGATCGACCCTGCGGAGCCCCGTTATCTGAAGGTGGTGTGGGCCCAGGGCTATAAGATGGAGGATGCATGATGAACAACCGTTTTTACCGCACGTCATTCAAGGCCATTGCAGTGGTGCTTTCGGTATTGGTGCTGCTTGGAACGGTGCTTTCGGCGGTGGCCGGTGCGTTGATGATTAAAAGTGAGTTTCACACCCGGTCGGAGGACTCCCTGCGAGAAGAGTTTTTCGGTTCGATATTGACCAACTATAACAGCCGTATCTTTAACGACGTGATCGAAGGGTACGAGCCTTCCCTGGAAGCCTTCCATACCGGCAACTATTTTTACCGCATACTGGATGAGGCGGGCGAGGTGGTTGCCGGAAACTACGACGGACGGCCCGTGCAGGCTACGCAGGAAAACGAGTTTTATTGGGAGGAGTACATTCCCGGAGAAGAGACCTATCAGGGCCAGCGCTATACCGTGGTGGGCTACGTGGACGAAGAGCTGACGGGGACCGACACCTTTACCGTAATGAAGAGTGTTTTGCACCTGCTGTATCAGGCGCGTTATTGGGTGTTCGTGTGGATCGTTTTGGGTCTTTTGGCCGAAACGGCGCTGTTGATCTATCTTTTTTGCGCCGTGGCCAATCATCCCGGTGAAGACCGACCTCGCCTCAATCCCCTGGATAAGATCCCCCTGGATCTGGCGACCATTGTGCTGTATCTGTTGGCGGTGGTTGAATTTGCGTTGCTCAATGAATTCGGTGACGTTGCTACGGCGATCCTGCTGGTGTTTTTCGGCTTGCTGGATTATTTGGTGCTCCTTTGGTATGCCCTGACCTTTGCCGCCCGGCTGAAGGTGGGGCGTCTGCTTCGCAGTACCCTTCTGGGGCAGTGTTTTCTTTGGGAGAAGCGGTTGTTTTCGGATATCCTCAAGCATCTGTCGGTGATCTGGAAAACGGTTGCTGTTATCGCCGCGCTCACTTTGGCGGAGCTGATCCTGTTTGGTTCGAACATCTGGGAACCGGATAATCTGACGGTTCTTTGGGTGATAGAAAAGTTGATTTTGGTTCCGTTGGTGCTTTACGCGGCCGTTTCTCTTCACAAGCTGAAAAAGGGCGGCGAGCGGTTGGCCGAGGGGAATCTGGAGGAACGGTTGGAGACCACCAATCTGACCGGGGATTTCAAGCGGTTCGGTGAGACCCTCAACTCCA
>CAYLIT010000041.1:0-11897 GCA_964383835.1 uncultured Eubacteriales bacterium | reverse complement strand
CAACCGCTCTTTATTCTTATTTTTCTGCGGTCTGTGCCTTTTTTGACAGTCTGAGGGGCTGTAAAAAACGTATGTTTTTTACAGCCCCTTTGTTTAGTTGGAAACTTTTTTGAGGTTTTCTACAACCTGCGTGATGAGATGCCAGTCGGCGTCGTCTACGTAGTTTTGCAGATGGCGAAAACGGCGCATACGAATCTCATAGCCGCCTATCGGAAGTTGATCCATGGTGGGGAAATAACCCTCGGAGCCGTCGGTATATCCAAGGCAGAGGGCGTGGAGGGGAGCATACTCCCGCACCCGCAGTCCGATGCCGGAGAAGGGTTCAAAGGGCAGTCCGTAAAAGGCGACCTCACCGATTCGAATAATGCGGGAGGGGAAGGTATAGGCGGTCTTTTCCACATAGTCCGTTTGATAGGAGGCCATCAATTCCGCATAGTGACGGGCATGGGAGCGTTGGGTGGTGTTGCCGCCCTCCGGCACGATCTCCAACTGCCGTTTGACTTCCTCCAGACTCTCCCGAGGTTGGAGGGGGAGATCCACGGTGCAGTCAGCGGTTTTAAAACATTCGTTGCGATAGGTGCCGATGGTACGCCAGATCCGCATGGCATCCTGTGCCGCCACGTTGCCAAGCTCATGGACGTATTGATAATCGCCCTTGCCGGTGGTACCGCCGTTGGAAAGGCGAGGGCCGGTATCGCCGGCGGTGCCGTTAAAGAAGGCGGTAATGCCGCCGGTCAGAAGTTCCATTCGATCCACCATAATGCCCGCCCAATCGCGGGAGATGGCGGGATGCCGGCCTGCGGCGGTGTTGTGGCAGCCGTAGTGCACCATATTGGCATAAACTTTGCCATTTTCGTCCTTAAAGGAAAGCACCGTCATGGTGGGGTCAAAGCTGCCCCAAGGATTTTGCCCCAATACCACCTTGTTTTCGGGGGTCAATTGACGGCGGTTGACGCCGATCTTGCTTTCTCCCGTCCCAATACCAACGGTGACAGGGCGGATGGAGTCTTTAGCCTTGAAAATTGCATCCAGAACACCGGGAATAAAGACTCCCTCTATGTAGGCGGGGTCCATTACGCCCCAATCTTTGGGATAGTTAGGGCTTGCGGTAAAGGGACCGGAATGGGTATGGGTACAGGAGAGCAGAACGGCACCGGCAGGAATGCCAAGTCTTTCTGCTGCCATTTCGGCGATCTGGTTTCGTAATTGGGCGCTCACGTTGCAGACCGTCAAATTGACCATCACCGCGTCCGTATCCCCTTGATGAAACCAAAAGGCGGTGGCGGTGAGGTCGTCGTGGATCGATTCGGATCGCCAGTCGTTTCTATAGCCTTGAAGCAGGCATCCTGCCTGGGGCGTGATAATGGCACGCCCGACACCTAATTGCAGTTTTTCCATGTTAATCTACCTTTCCGTTTTTAATGATCTTTTGATAGTAGTACCAGCTTTTCTTTTTCTCCCGTTTGCCGGTGGGGAAGTCTACGTAGGTCAGACCAAACCGCCATTGGTAACCGGAGCGGGATTCCAAGCTGTCGAAATGGGACCAGTAATAATAGCCCCGCACGTCGGCGCCCGCCTTGATACAGCGGGAGAGCATACGCAAATGCTCACGGATATAGGCAATGCGGTTTTCGTCATTGATATTCTTTTCGTGGTCCTTGGGGTCGTGAACGCCCAGTCCATTTTCGGTGACATAGATCTCAGGGCGGTCATAGTGCTCGGTCAGGTACATCATGGCATCGTAAAGACCGGCAGGATAGGCCTGGAACCGCTCGTCCGACTGTGCGATGAAGCTGGAAACGGCGGTGGATCTGGCAGGCTGATCCTCAGCGTAGGCGGTGACGCCGGGATAGTAATAATTGATGCCCACGAAATCCATTTTTTCAAAGGCTTCTTTCACCTCTTCGGCATAATTTGGGGGCATGGCATCCCGATAAGCAGGGCAATCCCGTAAAATGGCTTCGGGATAGTGCCCCAAAAACATGGGATCCAGCCACCAGCCGATGCCGCGGTCGGTTTGGTACTGTGCCGCTAAAAGATCACGGCCTGTGGGATTCAGAGGGTAGGTGGCAGATTTATCCAGAACGGCGCCGATCTTGCCCCCAAGATTCATGGAGTGATAGAGCTTCACCGCACGGAAGTGGGAGAGGATGACGTGGTGGGTGGCCAGCAGATAGTCTTTCAAGCTGTTGCCAAAGGGATACCAGCCCTTTTCACCGTTTTCATAATGCTGACGACAGACCACCGCCGGTTCATTAAAGGTGCTCCAATAACGTACCCGATCGCCGAACTCGGTGAAACAGACCCTGGCATAGTTTTCAAAAAGGTCGATGAAACGTTTATCGATGATGCCGCCCGCATCGGCGACCCACATGGGCAGTTCCCAGTGGTAGAGATCCACAAAGGGCTCGATGCCGTTTTCCAGCAACAGATCGATGACCCGATTGTAAAAATCAACCCCCTTTTGGTTGACTGCTCCGTCTGCCGCAGGGATGATCCTTGCCCAGGAGATGGAAAAACGGAAGGATTTTAATCCTAACTCCTTCATGTCGGCGATGTCTTGCTCGTAATTTTTATAAAAAGAGGCCGCAGGCTCTGTTTTGGCATTTTCGTGGAAGCTTTCGGGATTGACCCGGCACATATAGTCCCAGATGGTCTCGCTCTTACCGTCTGCATAGGGGGAACCCTCGATCTGGAACGAGGAAGAGCCACTGCCGAATAAAAAATCCTTCGGGAAGGGAAAGGTAATCATAATAACACACTCCTTTTTAAGATTTATAGCATATTAAAGGAAAAAAATCAATCTTTTTAAATCGCATCTTTTTCCCAAAAAATAGCAAAGCCAAAGCGGTTAAAGCTTCGGCTTTGTATTTTAATAGTTGTTATCCAGATCGAATCGTTTCATGTAGGTTTCGATATCCACAACGGTGTTGTTATGACGGGATTCCTCCGCCGCAAAGCACAGCATGTGGTTACGGACAGAGGTATGGATATTGGCTGCACGGAAACCGGTGTAGTTTTCGCTCAGGTATTGATGCAGTTCCTGAACGATGCCCTGATCGCCGCCACCGTGGCCGCCCACGATGCTTTCTTCTACCTTGGGAACCGGGACGTGTAAGGTTTCCCGTCCGTCCATCAGGAATACGGTGATCTCGGTATCAGAGGCGCCCGCGTAAAGCTCGCCCTTAGTACCAAAGAGACGGATGAAACGGCCGCCCTTATTGAAGCAGTTCATGGAGAAGGTAAAGGTGGTGCCGCCCTCAAATTCCATATTGACGGTCTGGTTATCGACCACGTCGTTATTGGCGTGATAAACGCAAAGACCGTAATCGGTGGTCTTGAGTGCCTCCAGAACCTCGTCGTCGGTGGGGGTTTCGGCATTTTTGGCGATCCCCTTGGTGCAGGCACGGCGGAACCAGGCACTGTTGCTCTGATGATAAAGCTTCAGGCAATCATAGGGGCACCTCTCCCGTACGGGACATTCGCCGTCCACGCAACGAACCGGTGCACCCTCGGGCGCATTTTCTTCGGTGAAGTGGAGCAAGCTCCCGAAGGATTGGATCTTTTTACAGGGCTTATCCAAGAGCCATTGGATGATATCCAGATCATGACAGCTTTTGGCCAACAGCATGGGAGAGCTTTCCTTTTCGCTGTGCCAGTTGCCACGGACATAGCTGTGGCTCTGGTGGGTATTGCCCACGGCTTCGATGGCAACGCCGGAGATGACGTCCCCGATGATGCCCTCCCGCAGCAGCTCCTTGACCTTGACAAAGAAGGGGGCGTACCGCAGGACGTGGCAGACCAATACCTCCACGCCCTTTTCCTTGGCGGCATTGGCAATGGCGGCGCACTGTTCGGCGTTGGGGGCCACCGGCTTTTCCAAAAGCAGGTTATACCCCAGGTCGATGGCCTTCAGAGCGGGCTCGTAGTGCATATCGTCCAGCATGGAGATGACGGCGATATCTGCCATCTTGGGCTTTGCCAGAATATCCTCCCAGGATTCAAAGCAGGCATCGTCGCTGATTCCGCTAAGTTTCTGAATACGATCTCTGCGTGCGTGGTCGGGGTCGGCAAGACCGACGATTTTGTAGTGCTCGGGATCGGCAGCCATCAGCTGACCGTAATTGGTACCGCGGCCGCCTACACCCATGATAATGACCGAAAGAGGCTTGTTCATGACGATTTCTCCTTAATAGTTGTTATCCAGTTCGAACCGCTTCATGTATTCTTCGATGCTGACAACGGTATCGTTGTGGCGGGATTCCTCGGCCGCAAAGCAAAGCATGTGGTTGCGGACGGAGGTATGAATGTTGGCCGCGCGGAAGCCGGTGTATTCACCGCTCATGTACTGATGCAGCTCCTGAATGATACCCTGGTCGCCGCCGCCATGACCGCCCACGATGCTCTCTTCAACCTTGGGAACGGATACCAGAATGGGCTCCTTCTGGCCGTGGATGCGGATGGTGATCTCGGTATCGGCGGCACGGGCATACAGCTCGCCCTTGGTACCGAACAGACGGATATAGCGGCCGCCCCTATTGAAGGCGTTCATATTAAAGGTAACGGTGACGTCACCCTCGAATACCATGTTGACGGTCTGATGGTCCACCACGTCGTTGTTAGCATGGTAGACGCAAAGACCGTAATCGGTGGTCTTGAGTGCTTCCATAACCTCCTCGTTGGTTGGGACGGGGGTCTTGGCAATGCCCTTGGTGACGATACGGCGGCGATGGTTGCGCTCGTTGTCGTGGTACATCTTGATGCAGTCGAAGATGCAGGTGTCCCGAACGGGGCAATCGCCGTTGACGCAGCTGACGGGGGCGCCTTCGGGGGCGTTAGCTTCGGTAAAGTGGGTCAGCGCACCGAAGGACTGGATCTTTTTACAGGGCTTATCCAGCAGCCACTGGATGATATCTAAGTCGTGGCAGCTCTTGGCCAACAGCATGGGGGAGCTTTCGGCCTCGCAGTGCCAGTTACCACGGACGTAGCTGTGGCTTTGGTGAACGAGCCCTACACCCTCAACGGTTTCTACGGACATTACGTCACCGATGATGCCTTCCATGAGTAACTCCTTCACCTTTACGTAGAACGGAGCGTAACGCAGAACGTGGCAGACCAGAACCTCAACACCCTTCTCTTCGGCGGCTCTTGCAATATCGGCACACTCTTTGGCGGTGGGAGCAACCGGCTTTTCCAGCAGCAGATTGTATCCCAGTTCAATGGCCTTCATGGCAGGCTCGTAGTGCATATCGTCCACCATGGCGATGACGGCCAGGTCTGCCATCTTCGGCCGGGCTAAGATCTCGTCCCAGGAATCAAAGCAAACGTCGTCGCTGAGCCCAAAGATCTCCTGGATCTCGTCCCGGCGGGCATGATCCGGCTCGGCTACGCCGACCACCTGATAATGCTCGGGGTCGGTAGACATCAACTTGGCATATTTGGAACCTCTGTTACCAAGGCCCATTACGATAACGGAAAGCGGTTTACTCATTGTTTTTTCTCCTTTATTAGGTAGATATTGATTTCTTGCGCTTTCTATGATACCATAAAGAAAATGATAAAAGAAGTCACATAATTGCCTAAAATTAGCATAAAATTGACTTTTGGAGAGATTTATGGAGTATAATTCCCTGTTCGAAAAAAGACCGGTGGAATACGGAACGTTGCCGGTAAAATTGGTACGCTTTACCCGTGAACCGAACGGAAGGGTGGTCAAGCTTCATTGGCATGACCGCCTGGAAATGATGGTGGTGGATCAAGGCGAGATGGATCTTCAGCTGGCAGGAAGGTCCGTTCATGCGGAAAAAGGAGATATCGTGGTCATCAATTGCTCCGCTACCCATACGGGGGTCGCAGGCCCCGAAGGGGTCAGCTACCGCGTTATTATGTTTGAATTGCTGGAGCCCTTCGCCTATAACGAGGCGATGAAGCGGCTGTTGCTTCCTTACTGTGATTTCGGGGCGGCCTTTCTTCCTTTGATCCGTGATGCCCGCATGAGTGAGATCGCCGACCGTTTGTTTGAGGAACGCAAGAAAAAGGACGAGGGCTACGAGCTGGTAGTAACGGGATTGTGCTTTGAGCTTTTGGGAATTTTGGTGCGGCAGTATACCGATGGGGAGTTTGTTCGCCTGACCGATAACCATCGGATGCGGGCGGTTCTGGATCATATTGAAGAGCATTTTCAGGAACGGTTGACCACCGAGGGGATCAGCAAGGAGTTCGGCTATGATAAAGCCTATTTTTGCCGTCGGTTCAAAATGACGACGGGTCTGACCCTGACGACCTATGTGCGCATCTTACGGTTGGAAAAGGCCAGACGGCTGTTAAAGGAGCCGGCCATGACGGTGGCGGCGGTGGCTTCCGCTTGTGGATTCTCCGATCAGAATTACTTTACCCGCTGCTTCAGGGTGCATTACGGCAAAAGCCCTACGGAGTATATCCGTTCTTTGCAGAAATGAGCAATATATCTTTGAAAAATATCAATATTTCACATGGCTATTTATAAAGTTTGCAATTAGAATTAAATCAACAACAAAAAAGGGGCGGAAACATGGATCTTATTATCATTGCAGGAATGCCGGCCACCGGTAAAAGCACCTTGGCCAAGAAAATGGCGGTGGAATTCGGCTATCCCATTCTGGAAAAGGACGAGATCAAGGAAGCGCTGTTTGATACGGTGGGCTATGGGGATCTGACCGAAAAGCGGCAGTTGGACAGAGCCGCCACAGCGGTTTTGATGCAGACCGGCGAAACCTTGTTGAAGAGCGGATGCTCCCTGATTATGGTCAATAACTTTGAGAGCACCATGAGCGATGCAGTGCAGGGGATGGTAGACCGTTGCGGGTGCCGTACGGTCACGGTTTTTCTGGACGGCGATCCGGAGGTGCTTTATGCCCGCTACGTGGAACGGGATGCGCAAAAGCTTCGTCATCTGGGGCACACCTTTATCGATCGCTATCCGCCCCAGCCGGGAGATCCTTTGGGCTTGCCCATGACCCGGCAATATTTTGCCGATCGCTTTGAAAAAGAAGGAATGGCTGATTTTAAGCTGAATGCTCCTGCGATCCGGGTGGATGCCACCCACCCCGAAAGGGTGGAGGTTGCCGCTTTGGTAAATGAAGTGCGGGCGGCGTTGGAGGAATAAGCATGAAAAGAGAAGTGACTTTAAATACAGAGATCGCCGTCATCGGCGCAGGTCCTGCGGGTATTTCTGCCGCTTTGGCGGCGGCACGCCGGGGCAAAAAGGTGCTCCTTTTGGAAAAAGCAGGCTTTCTGGGCGGCAATGCCACCTTGGGTTTACCCTTGCTGGGCTTTTTGGATCTGGCGGGGCGCCGTATTGTAGGCGGTATTCCCCAGGAATACGTCCGCAAGCTGTGCGAGCGGGGGCAGTGCTTAGGTCACCGTACCTGCCCCAAGCATAATTCCGTCACCAATATCGACCCGGAAGGGTTTAAAATTTTAGCCATCGAGCTGTGTCGGGAGGCAGGGATCGAAATTCTGCTTCATGCAGAGGCCTGCCGGGTAGAAAAAGAGGGCGAGCGCATCCGTTCGGTTACGCTGTTCGGTAAGGGCAACGAGATCACCGTTACCGCCGACCTGTTTATCGATTGCACCGGCGACGGCGATGTGGCGTACCTGGCCGATTGTTCCTTTGAATCGGGTCAGCCGGGCACCGGCGTGCTCCAGCCCCCTACGGTAATGTATACGTTGGAGAACGTGGATACCGCCAAGCTGTTTGATTATATCGAGGCTCATCCCGAAGAGATGACCTACAGCGCCACCATCGACCATCGCCCCGGTTACGATGCCGATTATTTCCGCGCCAGCGATAACCACGTGTTTGTGGGTCTGAGCAAGATCTTCGAGCGGCTCCGTGCCGAGGGCAACTGCCCGGTGGAGCGCAATACCCTCATCTACATCAAGAGCATGAACCCCGGTGAGGTGTACGTCAACAGCACCCGTCTTTTGAATACCGACGCCACCGATCTGTTTGATCTGACAAAGGCAGAGCTGGACGGTCAGCTACAGGCGGCGGCCCTCACAAAGGTACTGAAGGAAAACGTCCCCGGCTTTAAAAACGCTTTTATTTCGTCCATCGCTCCCTCCTTGGGGGTGCGTGAGACCCGCCGGTTCAAGGGAATCCGGGAGCTGACCGGAGAGATGCTGTTGAACGGTGAAATCCCCGAAGATACTATCGCTTTGGGCGGTTATAAGATCGATATCCATTCCGGTACCGACCGCAACACCGTCTTTAAAACGGTAGAGGAGCCCTTTGGCATTCCCTATGGGTGCCTGGTCAGCGCCGAGGTAGAGAATTTAATGTTTGCCGGTCGCTGTGCTTCGATGGATGCGGCGGCTTTGGCGGCGGCCCGGGTGATGCCCCAGTGCATGAGCATGGGTCAGGCGGCAGGCATCGCTGCGGCCATGGCGTTGGATGCGGGCTGTACCCCTGCCGAGGTTTCGGTAGAAGACCTGCGCAACGAACTTTTGAAAGACGGCGCAGTTTTGACCATGGAACAGGTAAACGCTTTACCGATCAATGAATAAAAATTGCGTGTTGCCAAATCGGCAACACGCAATTTTTATTTTTCAGGAACGGTCCAGGGATCTGCCAACGAATGGTTGGCGGCTTTGAGGATGATCTCTTTCATCTCGTCGGTGACGACGAGGTCGCCCAGCTCCACGTAGAGCTTCCAGCGCTTATGGGCGGGGACAAGATCGATCTTGATCTCGGTCAAGGGTTCGCCGGTCAGTTGAACGTACATGGCGTGCGCCACGATCAGGCGGCCGAAGTCGTTGAGGTGGGTGTAGTCCCGCCAGATCTCCCGCTGGGAGCGCCCTTGGGTAATATGGGCGTTCATGATGGCGGCGCCGGTGCAGATGGCCTTGGCATAGACCTCATCCTGCAGGATATGCGCCTTGGCTTTATCGGTCAAGAGGGTGAACTGATTGACCGGGTTGAACCCGTACAGCGCGATCAGCCGATCCTTATAGCCTTCGGGCACTTTTTTCGGGGCATCGGGGGCGAAGAAGATCTCGTCGTTGGGGGAGGGCCAGGAGGTGTGCCACATAAACTGCGGTCTGTAGCCCAGTTCTTCGCAGACGATGGCTTCCAGCTCCCGTCTGCCGCTTTGGTTCAGGGTGTCGTCCAGGTCGGCTTTAGCCGCCTGGAGAAAGACGGTATCCCATTTTTCATCCGCCAGGATATCCTTGGTATAAAACTCCTTGGTGATGGTCCAGTCATTTCCATCGTGTTTATAATAATGAACCTTGGCCTCATTGTTGCGGTAAAAGTTGATATGCTGGGTGATAGAACAGCCGGAATAATAGATAATACCTAAAATATAGTCCTTTTCGGGCTGTTGAGAGCGGAATACCTCGTTTAAAAGGGCGAAAGCATCAACGGAATGGCTGTTGCCGATGATGAGAATTTTTTGCATGGTGCGCCTCCTTTTGTAATATTTTAATTTATTATAATACGAAAAAGGAAGGATCAAATAGGATTTTTCGAACATTTAGGACAAATCGATCCTCTATTTTCACAATTTTTTAAAATTAAAGCGGGAATTAAACTTGTGTAAATAGTTTTTATATGTTAAAATAAATATATTACAGAGAAAGGCGGTACCGTATTGAACCCAAAATTACGAGAAAAAACTTTAGAATCCCTTTCGGCGGTATTGCCTATTACCGGTATCATGCTGCTGATCAGCATCTTTTTGGTTCCCATGGAACTGGGCACTATGGTGATGTTCATCGTGGGCGCTATTATGCTGATCATCGGAATGGGCTTTTTCCAGCTGGGTGCCGAAATGTCTATGACCCCCATCGGGGAGGGCATCGGCGTGCAGATCTCCCGCACCCGCAGGGCGTGGATCGTGGCGTTGCTGGGCTTTATTATGGGCGCCATCATCACCATCTCCGAGCCGGATCTACAGGTGCTGGCCGAGCAGGTACCCTCCATCCCCAATATGGTGCTGATTTTGACCGTTGCGGCGGGGGTAGGCATCTTTTTGGCGGTGGCCATCCTGCGTATTAAATATAAGATCGATCTTTCCCGCTTGCTGATCGTACTGTACGTGTTGCTGATCGGTCTGTCGTTCTTTGTTCCCAAGGAGTTTTTGGCGGTGGCCTTCGATTCCGGCGGTGTCACCACCGGTCCCATGACCGTTCCCTTTATCATGGCCATGGGCGTGGGTCTTGCTTCGGTCCGTAGCGATAAGAACGCCGCCAGCGACAGCTTTGGTCTGGTAGCGCTCTCCAGCGTGGGTCCCATTTTGGCGGTGTTGATTTTAGGGTGCTTCTATCACCCCACCGAGGCCGCCTATTCTTTGGGCGAGGTAGCGGAGGTCGTTACCACCCGGGACGTGGTGCAGGTCTTTGTGTTTGAACTGCCCGCCTTTGCCGGGGAGGTCATGATCTCGCTTCTGCCCATCTGTGCCGTATTCGTGCTGTTTCAGTTGATGACCCGCCGCTATAAAAAGCGGCAGATCAAGCGGATCGCCGTGGGTATGCTGTACACCTACATCGGCCTGGTGCTGTTCCTTTGCGGCGTCAACGTGGGCTTTGCGCCGGTGGGCTCCTTCCTCGGTAAAGAGCTGGCCGGTCTGCCCTATAATTGGGTTTTGATCCCCATCGGCATGGTCATCGGCTACTATATCGTCAAAGCCGAGCCTGCCATTCAGGTCTTGAACCATCAGGTAGAAAACGTCACTGACGGCGCCATTTCGGTCAAAGCCATGAACCGCAGTATGTCCATCGGCGTGGCCATCAGTATCGGTCTTGCCATGCTGCGGGTGCTGTTGAATATTCCCATTCAGTGGATCGTGGTGCCGGGCTATATCATTGCCCTGGTGATGTCGCTGTTTGTGCCCAAGATCTTTGTGGGTATCGCCTTCGACTCCGGCGGCGTTGCCAGCGGTCCCATGACCTCGACCTTTCTGCTGCCCCTCTCCATTGGCGTTTGCCAGGCGCTGGGCGGCAATCTGATGACTGACGCCTTCGGCGTGGTGGCGCTGGTTGCGCTGACTCCGTTGATCGCCATTCAGATCATGGGTCTGGTCTATCGGCTTAAAACGGCCAAGCTGCAGAAGAACGCGCTGTTCCATGCCGGTCTTACGGATGACAGTGACGATATCATCGATTTGGAGGTGGAGGTATGAGATCCTATCAGCTTTTAATATTGATCGCCACCCCCAAGCTGGCGGATCGGGCGGCGGACCTGTTTTTGAAAAGTGCCCTGCCTATTGAATACCGGCTGAACGGCCGGGGTACCGCCTCCAGCGAGATCATGGATACCTTGGGTCTCGGTACCACCGATAAGGGCGTGCTGATCAGCACGGTGCCTCAAAGCTTCGGGCAGACCATGCTGGAGCTGCTCCATACCAAGCTTCGGCTGGATGCAGTCAACAGCGGTATCGCCTTTACCATCCCTCTCACCGGGGTCAGCAACCTGCTGCTTCGGATGATGGATCGCACCGCCGAAGAGACCGACTCCTCTGAAAACGGAAAGGATGAAACTTCTATGCCTACATCGAAATACGTATTGATCTCTGCCATCGTTAACCGCGGCTTCAGCGGTGAGGTGATGGATGCCGCCCGCGCCGCAGGGGCCGGCGGCGGTACCGTACTGCACAGCCGCAGTATCGGCAGTGAGGAGGCCTCCGGCTTCTGGGGGCTGAGCACCCAGGAGGAAAAGGAGATCGTTCTAATCCTGGCCGACCATCAGAAGAAGACCGATATCATGACTGCCATCGGCAAGAGCTGCGGTATGCACAGCGACGCCAAGGGTATCGTGATGTCCCTTCCCATAGACAGCGTAATGGGTCTGTAAAATAGAATGAAAAAGAGGCTGTAAAAAAACGCAAGTTTTTTTACAGCCTCTTTTTTAGGGGATA
>CAYLIT010000040.1:0-11922 GCA_964383835.1 uncultured Eubacteriales bacterium | reverse complement strand
GGCTTAATTACAGTGTTAATTCGCTATTATGGTGGTTATCCCGAGGGTGTTTCCTTTGCGATTTTGCTGATGAATTGCTTTGCATCCTATCTGGATACCAAGACCATTCCCAAAAACTTTGGAGGTGAGCGTCGTGTCTTCTCATTTAAAAAAATCAAAAAATGAATTCCTTCGCATGGCACTGATCTTGTTTTTGATCACATCGATCATCGGTGGCTTGCTTGCGGTCGTTCACCATTTCACTGCACCTGTTGTGGAGCGTTCTGCCGAAGAACGGCTGAACCATTCTTTGCAGGAATTGATGGCAGATGCGGCTGAATTTTCGAAGATAGTGGAATACAGCGAATCGATTTTTTTGGGTGATGTTCAGGTTCCGGTCCGTGCTGTATATATCGCTAAAGATTCCGCGGGTCAAGCGTTGGGATACTGCGTTAATGTGGCTCCCAAAGGCTATTCCGATGTGATCGATATGATGGTCGCCATCGATATAGAGGGCGCTGTTTCTGACGTTGATATCCTTTCCATTTCTGACTCTTCCGGAATCGGTTCGAAGGTTCAAACGGACGATCAGTTACGCAACGCGGTAAAAGGAATCAACGATAGCGTAAAGCTCGTAAAACAGGCCCCCGCATCTAAAAGCGAAGTTCAAGCCATCGCCGGCGCTACCGTATCTTCGGCGGCCTATGTTAACGGTGTCAATGCCGCCGTTGAGGTTGTACAGCTGATTCGCGCAGGGGAGGTGGCAAAATGAAGGTTGGTGAATACTTTAAAAAAGGAATTTTAAAAGAAAATCCGGTGTTGATCCAGTTATTGGGTCTTTGTCCTACCTTGGCCGCTTCCACCTCCTTGATCAATGCGCTTTGTATGGGCGCTTCCGTCACCGTTGTATTGATCTGCTCCAATGTAGTAATTTCACTTTTGCGGAAGCTTATTCCGGAAAAGATCCGTATAGCCACCTATATTGTGATTATTGGCGGTTTCGTTACGGCGGTAGATATGGTGCTTGAGGCGTATTTTAACCCTATTTACAATGCGCTGGGTGTTTTTGTTCCGCTGATCGTGGCGAATTGCATGATATTGGCCCGCGCAGAAAGCTTTGCTTCCAAGAATAAGGCTTTGCCCAGCTTTTTGGATGGTTTGGCGATGGGGCTTGGTTTTACCCTTGCCATTTGTTTGCTTGGTGCGGTCCGCGAATTACTTGGTAGCGGAACGATACTGGGTTATACGCTATTCGGAGGCGTTGCTCCGCTTTCGATCCTTGCTTTGCCTGCAGGTGGATTTTTAGCGCTCGGCTTCATCGTTGCTCTGGCTCAGCATTTCATTAAGCGTAACAAAGGAGGGGATGAATCATGACGGTGATCAACTTTGGTACCATCTTTGCGGTTGCTTTAAATGCTATTTTGATAGAAAACATTGTTTTGACCCAGCTTATGGGCTGTTGTCCATTTTTCGGCGTTTCCAAAAAGAGTGAGACTGCGCTTGGAATGGGAATGGCAGTCACTTTGATCATGGCTATTTCTTCTGTAGTAACTCATGGGATCCATCATTTGATTTTAGTTCCTTTGAATTTGGAGTATCTTCAGACCATCTCTTTTGTGCTTGTCATTGCCGCATTAGTGCAGCTGGCTGAGATGATTTTGAAGAAATTCGTTCCGCTTCTTTATAAGGCGTTAGGTCTCTATCTTCCGCTTATTACCACGAACTGTGCAGTTTTGGGTGTATGCCTGAATAATGTTCAGGATGAATATAGCTTTTTTGCTTCGTTTTTAAACGCTGTTTTTACCGCCATTGGCTTTACGTTGGCAATATGGATATTCTCGTTGGTGCGTACTCGCATTGAGGAATCCTGTGATATTCCAAAAGCTTTTCAAGGACTGCCCATTGCGTTGATAGCGGCGGCGCTGTTATCCTTTGGCTTTATGGGCTTTAACGGCATGGTACTGTAAGAAAGGAGATTGTTCTATGTGGATCGATATTTTAAAAGCCTTTCTTACGTTGGGAATCATTGGTTTAGTTTTGGGTGCCTCATTGAGCTTAGCCGGCAATCTTTTGCATGTACATGAAGACGAACGTAAAAAACGGATCATGAACGTGTTGCCCGGTGCTGATTGTGGTGCTTGCGGTTATGCCGGCTGTTCCGAGTATGCCGAGGCTTTACTGCAGGACGATCCGGATTGTGCTCGCTGTCCTGTTGCAAAAGCAGAAGGCGCCGAGGCGATTGCCGCCATCATGGGGAGACACGAAGTTGATTTTCGCGAGATGGTAGCGCACATTCGCTGCCATGGCACCCATGATTTTGCTAACCGTAAATATATTTATTACGGAATGAATGATTGCGAAGCCGCAAATCGATTGCTTGGCGGTTACATGACCTGTCAGTACGGCTGTCTTGGCTTTGGGAACTGTGTTAAGAAATGCCCGGAAGAAGCGATCAGCATCCGAAACGGCGTAGCAATGGTCGATCGTGAGCGTTGTAATGGCTGCGGCATTTGTTTATCTGCGTGCCCCAAGAATGTGATCGAAATGATTCCCAAGGATAGTCGTGTGCTGATCAACTGTGCCAGTAAGGATAAAGGTACCAAAACCCGTGTTGCTTGTAACATTGGCTGTATCGGTTGCAAAAACTGTCAGAAGAGCTGTCCGGAGGGCGCTGTTTCAGTAAAGGGTAACATTTCTGTGATCGATTATGATAAGTGTATCGGTTGCGGAAGCTGTGCAGAGAATTGTCCCCGTAATATTATTGAAATCCCGGTTATAGATAACGAGGAGTAATGAATAATCTAAAAGTCCATGGAAAAATCCATGGACTTTTAGATTTTAATTGCGTTTGGATCATCTTTGGTTGTGATTTGCAGGTTATAGCCCTGCTCAGACCAAAAGGTGAGATTGCTTCGTTTTTGACCCAATGCAATCGAGAGGTCTTTAGAGTCAACTTGTATCAGAAGCCGAGCGGGGGAGGGCGGAAGGTGCTGTTTTAATCGTTCGTTCCAAAGACCGGTCCGGACCATCTCACCAAAGGCCGGGTGAAACGCTCCTGCAACTGCCCCGTCTGCCTGATGCAGACCTACTTTTAAAAGGTGAATGCCACATTCTTGCAGATAGTGAGCGATAGGGATCGTCCAATCAAGTGCTTCTTCTACGTTGAGCGGTTGATATTGACCGTTCAGATATTGATCGTGGAGCGGTGTTCCGGGAAATACCACTGCAGGATATAGACGCATTTCTCTTGGTCGAAGAGCGGCAAGGGAACGGGCCGTTGCGATGGCACGCTCTTTTGAGTCCCCCGGCAGTCCGATCAGCATTTGGAGGCCGAGATCAAAGGAATATTCATGGATCAATGCCGCTGCATGCACTGTATCTTCCGGTGTGTGACCGCGTTTTGCCGTCTGCAAAACCTCATGATCCATGCTTTGGGCACCAAGTTCAATCGTTTCCACCCGGTATCGTTTTAGAATATCAAGAATTTCGGGTGAGATCCCATCCGGACGGGTGGAAATGCGAATGCCGGTAAAGTCTCGATTTTCAATAAAAGGCGCGGAAACCTCCAGATAAGCGATCATTTGCTCTTTTGAGGTGCAGGTAAATGAACCGCCGAAAAAAGCGATCTGCGTCAAATCTGCCCGATGTGAGGGTAGATTGACGCAGTTCTGGATGATATTTTTCACTTGTTCGGGAGTCGGCGGCTTTATCTGCCCGCTGATACGTTGTTGATCGCAAAAGGAACAGCGATGTCTGCAACCTGCATGGGGGATAAATATGGCCAGATTCCTATGTTTCATCGTTGCTCTTCACCCATCAGCTTTAAAGCTTCTTTGGCAGCCATTTGTTCCGCTTCCTTTTTGCTCTTTCCAACGCCTTTTCCCAGTAGATTGCTGTTTAAAAAACAATGTACTTCAAATACCTTCGCGTGATCGGGACCGGTTGTGTTTGCCAACTTGTAATGGATCAGTTCACCGGGATTTTGTTGAGCGATCTCTTGCAGGGTTGTTTTGTAATCAAAACTGTGGTGATTCTCTTCAATCTCTCGCGCGCCTTTGATGATGTAAGGGAGAGCAAATGTTTTTGCGCTTTCCAGGCCACCGTCCAAATACACTGCCGCCAAGACCGCCTCAAACGCATCCGAAAGAATGGAGGGACGGTTACGGCTACCAGAACGTTCCTCGCCGTGACCTAAAAGCAATTCGTTCCCGAGATCGATTTCTTGGGCAAATTCAAAGAGGGAATTCTCGCAAACCAGCGAGGCTCTCATTTTTGTGAGCTTTCCTTCTGGAAGATGCTGATAATGCGCGAAAAGATATTCTGCGGTGATAAGACTTAACACAGAATCGCCCAAAAATTCCAGCCGTTCATTAGAACCGGGCACCTCACTGCGATGCTCGTTGGCGTAGCTGGAATGAGCCAGCGCATGCCGTAAGATCGCTTCATCGCAGAAGGTGTAGTTCATTTTTGCTTGTAATCGTTTGAAATCGGACATTTTTATTTGCTGATATACTCAATCAGATCGCCAACGCTCTTAAGCTTTTCGAGATCTTCGTCCTTGATCTGTACGTCGAATTCATCTTCGATTGCCATGATCACTTCTACCATGTCGAGGGAATCGGCACCCAGATCCTCTAGGGTGGTGTCCATGGTGATCAAATCTTCATCGGTAATGCTTAACTGATCAATAATAATTGCTTTAACTTTTTCAAACATGATGATTGTATCCTTTCAAAATTGAAATAATTCAAGTATAATAGTAACCATTTATCGACAAAATGTCAAGTGGTTTATTCTGCTTTAAGAGAGTTTTCGATCTCTTGGATCATCCCGCTTTTTGCGAAGGTGCATGCCTGGCGAATCGCATTTTTGAATGCTTTTGCGTCAGAGGAACCATGAGCCTTGATGACCGGTTTGCTGATGCCGAGCAGAGGAGCGCCGCCGTATTCCTTGTAATCAAGCTTCTTGCGGAATGCATTGATCTCGCTCATGATGAGTAGTGCGGCAAGCTTGGATTTTAGATTTTTGGTCAGCATTTCCTTCAGTTCGCCGGAGATCAACTTGCCCCAACCTTCCGAGACCTTAAGGGTAATGTTTCCGCTGAATCCGTCTGCCACCACAACGTCGCTTCCGCCAAGGGGAACTTCGCGTCCCTCAATATTGCCGATGAAGTTGATGCTTCCGTTGTTTTTTAACAACTGATAGGCTTGCTTTTGCAACTCGGTGCCCTTGCACTCTTCGGTACCGTTGTTGAGCAGGGCAACGCGGGGATTTTCGACGCCAAGGCAGGATTTCATGTAAATACTGCCCATAGTGGCGAACTGATCCAGGTATTCCGATTTACATTCAACGTTTGCGCCGCAATCCAACATGATGTAGGGACCTACAGTCGAAGGCATTACAGCACCCAAAGCGGCACGTTTAATGCCACGGATTCGCTTGACCAGCAGGGTGGCGCCCACTAAAACAGCGCCACTGTTACCGGCACTTACAAAAGCATCTGCTTTGTCTTCTTTCAATAATTTGAAAGCAACTGCCATGGAACTGTACTGTTTTTCCTTCAATACTGACGTGGGCTCATCCTCCATGGTTAAAATGTCCGGTGCGTCGATCAGTTCAATCTTATCGCAGGGTAACCCGTTTTGCGCCATGATTTCCTGCAATTCGTTTTTTCTTCCAACCAATAGGATGGTGATTTCTTTTAGTTCCCGGACTGCCATACAGCAACCCTTGATGATTTCCAGCGGCGCATTGTCACCGCCGTGGGCGTCAACTACGATTCTCATATGGTTCCTCCTTAAAATAAATTTGAGTTTTCTTTGATTTTTTCTATTACGTCAAGACTTCTTTGGGAAGTGGCCAAATAGCGATCCGCTTTTTTCTTGACACGTTCCGCCAAAGAATCGATGATCCCAAAGTTGATATTCATGGGTTGAAAATTCTCGGCGTTTCCGTTGCTGATGTAATTGCTGAGCGCACCGATCGCTGTTTGAGTGGTAAAGCAGGGAAGAGGCTCTCCAAGAATTTTTGCAGCCAAGGATATTCCGGCCATCATACCGGAGGATGCAGATTCCACATATCCCTCTACGCCGGTCATCTGTCCTGCAAAATAAAGTGTTTCTTTACCTTTTACACTAAAATCAGCATTTAAGAGGGTCGGAGCATTCAAATAGGTGTTGCGATGCATCACGCCGTAACGGACAAATTCGGCGTTTTCCAAGCCGGGAATCATCGAAAAGACCCTCTTTTGCTCCGAGAATTTCAAGTGCGTTTGAAACCCGACAATATTATAAAGGGTTCCGGCGGCATTGTCCTTGCGAAGCTGTACAACACCGTGGGAACGAAGCTTGGTGCGATCGTCAACCAATCCAACCGGCTTCAAAGGACCGTAACGCATGGTATCTTCGCCGCGTCGCGCCATTTCTTCGATGGGCATACATCCTTCAAAGACCTGATGATCAAAGTCGTGGAGCTCAGCGCATTCCGCGTTGATCAACGCATGATAAAAGGCTTCGTATTCCGCTTTGGTCATGGGGCAGTTGATATAATCGGGCGTACCTTTATTATATCGTGAAGCAAAGAACGCTTTGCTCATGTCAATACTTTCAAAGGTGACGATAGGTGCGGCCGCATCAAAAAAAGAAAGATATTCACCGCCAAAGAAGGCGGCGATAGAGACTGCAAGCGGCTCAGAGGTCAAGGGACCTGTTGCGATGATCACGTTGTCTTCATCAGGAATTTCGGCGATCTCTTCCTCGATCACGGTAATCAAAGGGTCTTCGCGGATTGCTTTGGTAACAGCGGCAGAAAAAGCCGTACGATCTACGGCAAGCGCGCCGCCCGCGGGTACTTGGGTAGCGTCGGCTGCTTCCATGATCACCGAGCCTAAGCGTCGCATTTCTTCTTTTAAAAGACCCACTGCATTGGTGAGACTGGCGCCGCGCAGAGAATTGGAGCATACAAGCTCTGCAAAATCCGGGTAATGATGGGCTGGCGTATAACGGGTCGGCTTCATTTCATAAAGTCGAACTGGGATTCCCCTTTTCGAGAGTTGATACGCCGCCTCGCATCCAGCCAATCCGGCGCCGATGACGGTTGCGTGTTTATTCATCGGCCTTCTCCTGCTTTCCGCATTGGGGATTGGAACAGTAGGTTCCTTTCCCGCGTCCGTAACGTCTGAACATCGGGGAACCGCATTTTTCGCATTTCTGCTGAATGGGTTCATCCCAGGTCATAAAATCGCAGGTGGGATTGTGTTCACAGCCGAAGTAGGTCTTACCGGCTTTAGAGCGCTTTTTCAAAATCTTAGCGCCGCACTTGGGGCAGGGAACCTGAGTGTCGATGACGATCGCTTTTGTGAAGCGGCAATCGGGATAACCCGGGCAAGCCAGGAACTTGCCGAAACGACCGCTTTTGATCACGAGATTTTTACCGCAGTTGGGGCAAACTTCCTCGGTGACTTCATCAGGCACCTTCACCCGTTCGGTCAAAGTCTTTTCGGCAATGTCTAAAGTCTTTACAAACACATCGTAAAAAGTCTCTACAACCGCTTGCCATTCCACAGAGCCTTCTTCCACCTTATCCAGTTCTTGCTCCAGATGGGCGGTGAAGTCGTAGTCGACGATGGAAGAGAAGTGGTCCTTCATCAATTTCGTGGTAACCTCACCCAAGGTGGTAGGTTTCAGTGTCTTTCCTTCACGTTCCACATATTCGCGGGCAAGGATCGTTGTGATGATGGGAACGAAGGTAGAGGGACGCCCAATTTCATTTTCTTCCAAGGCTTTTATCAGCGAAGCTTCGGTATAGCGAGAGGGAGGCTGGGTGAAGTTCTGTTCCTTTTCCAGGCTGTTCAGCAGCATCTCTTCGCCGTTTTCAACCTTGTAGAGGCGGCGCTGATTTTTCTCCTTGTCTTCAGTCTCTTGATATGCAGATGTAAAGCCTTTGAACTTTACGACTTGACAGCTTGATTTGAAGATGTATTTTCCGTCGGTGATCTCCACAGAAAGGGTGTCATAAACGGCTTCCGCCATCTGGCTGGCCAAAAAGCGATCATAGATCAGCTTGTAAATGCGATACTGGTCATTGGTGCAGGTCAATTTGGCCTGTTCGGGTGTAATGGAAATGTCGGTGGGGCGAATGGCTTCGTGGGCGTCCTGTGCGCTCTTCTTGGTTTTGAAGAACCGGCGACGGGGAGGGTAAAACTCTTGGCCGAAGGTGCTGATGATATGCTCCTTGGCGGCGGCTGCCGCTTCATCGGAAATACGCAGAGAGTCGGTTCTCATGTAGGTGATCAGACCAACCAGGCCGATGCCGGTGATATTGACACCTTCATAAAGCTCCTGAGCAGCTTTCATGGTTCGCTTCGCTTGGAAATTATATCGGCGTGAAGCCTCTTGCTGAAGCGTAGAGGTGGTGAAAGGGGGAGCCGGAGACTTTTTCTTTTCGGCTCGCTTGATATCTTTGATATAATATTTACCGCTCTCTAATTCGCTATAGAGTTTAGCTGCGTCCTCGGCATTGGTGATCTCCATTGCTCCATTGGTCGTGCCGTGGAATTTGGCCTCGATCTTTCCTTTACCGTCAGTTTGGGTAAAAACGGCGGATAAATTCCAATATTCTTTGGGTATAAATGCACGGATTTCTTCTTCGCGGTCTACGATCATGGCGGTCGCTACTGATTGTACACGACCGGCAGAAAGACCTTTTTTGACCTTTCTCCAAAGGAAGGGGCTTAATTTATAACCCACGATCCGATCCAGAACACGCCGTGCCTGTTGTGCATCCACCAAGTTCATGTTGATCTCGGTAGGGCTGGCAACGGCCGCCTGCAGCGCGCTTTTGGTAATCTCGTTGAATACCACCCGCTTGCATTGCCCCGGTTGCAGTCCCAGAAGGGTGGAAAGGTGCCAGGAGATCGCTTCGCCTTCGCGGTCCGGGTCGGTAGCCAGATAAACAGTATCAGCCTTCTGTGCCTCCTTCTTTAGTGAGCGGATCAGGTCGCTTTTTCCGCGAATGGAGATGTATTTGGGGGCAAAGTTGTTTTCTACATCAATTCCAAAGTCGCTTTTGGGCAGATCTCGGATGTGACCCATCGAGGCCATGACCTTATAGTTTTTTCCCAGGTATTTTTCGATGGTTTTGGCCTTGGCCGGTGATTCAACGATAAATAAATTAGACATTTAAAACCTCTCTTATAGGATTACTTTGAATTTACTGCCGGGGCAGGACACTGCCAGCCCTTTGAATTCCAGAATAGTCAGTATTTGCAGAACTGCCTCGGTGGAGATTCCGGCGTTTTCGATCAGGTAGTCGGTTGTACATTCTTCGGTGGTAAGCAAAGCGAATACAGCCCGTTCTTCTTTGGATAGATTTTTGCTGTGCTTACGTTTATAGGCTGTCAGCTTATCTTCAGTCAATTCATCCAGCAAAGAAAACACTTTTTCCTGCGCCACATTCAGTTCACATAGCCGATCACCGAAGTAGGGGAGATAGTGACGAAGGATGTCGATATATTCTGTTACGGGATAACAGCCGTCTTTGATCAAATTATTGCTGCCTTCCGACGCGGTTGTTGCATTTGCCATCACAGAAAACAGGTCGCGATTTTGTTCAATGGCGTAATTTGCAGTCATTAAAGCGCCACTGCGTTTGGGTGCTTGCACGATCAAGGTGCCGTTGGATATGCCGCTGAGGATGCGGTTACGCTCGTGATAGCTGTAACGATGACCTTGATTACGAGGAAAGATCTCACTGATCAAGGCACCTTTAGCTAAGATGTCGCGAAAATTACGGGTGCTTTTACCTTTGGTTGATAAGATGCCATAGGGTAATATAGCCAAAGGAGCGCAATTGGCCCGCAGAGTGCTTTCGCAAACGAACGAGTCAATTCCATCAGCGATACCGCAAACGATGGTAAAACCGCAGCGACAGAGGGAGGTGGTGAGTTCTTTCGCCATGGCTTCACCGTATCCGTCGTGAAAACGAGTGCCAACGATCGTGAGCAGCGGTTTTTCCATGGCACTTTTTAAATGACCTTTGAAAAAGAGTGGCACAGGCGGATTGGTGATCTCGCGCAACAGAGGCGGGTACAGTGAGTCTTCTGGAGTCAGAATTCCGATTTGGTTTTCTTCACAATCTCCGTAAACTTCCCAAGCGGAATGCAGATCTTTTTTGGCCAGCGC
Source organism: uncultured Eubacteriales bacterium (assembly GCA_964383835.1). Taxonomy (GTDB): domain Bacteria; phylum Bacillota; class Clostridia; order Oscillospirales; family QAKW01; genus QAKW01. The sequence goes on along the minus strand of CAYLIT010000040.1, from coordinate 1,762 downwards.
AAATTGCTCTTTTGGGCTCAAAAATTTGCATTCGGTAAAATCCTCGGCATAGTAGACCGCTTCAATAGAACCGAACAGATCAACGAGCTTTAAAAGCTTTTTGTTATTATAATTTAGGATTTCTTTGGCCCAGAGCCATAAAAGGTGATGATTTATCTCCATTTTGATTGCTCCCACAATAGGATCGAGGCGGCTACCGCCGCGTTTAAAGATTCATTTTCGCCCAGCATCGGAATGAAAACACCCCTGTCACAAAGAGAAACGATTTTCGGGGTGATTCCGTTGGATTCATTTCCGATGATCATTAAGGTCAGTGTATCAAAAGAAACTTCCGGCAACTGGCGGTAATTGCGATCTAATCCTGCGCCGAGGATCTGATAGCCGTTTTTCTTTTTCTCCGTGATAAAATCAGAGAGGGAACCGCGGATAACGGGCACACGAAAAACGCTTCCCATGGCCGCGCGCAGGACTTTGGGCGAATAGAGATCAACACTTCCTTCGCTCAAAAAGACCAGACCGGCCCCAAAAGCTTCTGCAGAACGCAGGATCGCCCCTAAATTTGAAGGATCAGCTAAATGGTCCAGGGCTAAAATAAAAGGTGGATCTTGAGGCACCGTGCGGCTTTCCTGGTGAAGCACCATGAACATCCCGGGAACCGTATTCATTGTACTGAGCTTCGCGGCAACGTGATCCGCAATCAAAATCGTTTTGTTCTCTAAGCCTGAAAGCAGGGGAGAGTTACTCTCCTTTTCTGTTACCAGGCAACGTTCGATCTGCAGCCCGCTTTTGAGTGCTTCCTCGCAAAGCTTTTTGCCCTCCGCAAGAAAAAGACCGCTTTCTTTGCGTCCCGAGGCAGCATGCAGGCGACAAAGACGCTTGATATATTCATTTTGTAAACTTGTGATGCGTTCCATTATTGATCGATGACCGATTCGATGCTCTCGTTAGTTCCAACGACTATCAGCTTGTTTTCGGCGATCAAGGGCATTTTGGGATCGGGGGAGATCGAGATGGAACTGTCAGAGCCACGGCAAGCAATAATGTTGATGTTGTAATTGGCGCGGACGTTCAGCTCCAGGATGCTTTTACCGGCCCAGCTTTTGGGAACGCGGATCTCCATAATGGAATATTCGTCGGAAAGATCAATATATTCCATGATATCGGTATTGCTCAGGCTTTTTGCCAAACGTTCGCCCATATCCTTTTCGGGGTAGATCACCTTATCGGCGCCCACCTTGGTTAGGATCCGGCCGTGGATATCACTGGTACACTCGGCAATAACATTGCTCATGCCAAGCTCTTTGAGCATCAGCGTAACTAATACACCGGACTGGATATTTTGGGTCAATGCAACGATAGCAACGTCGGCGTTACGGACGCCTAAAGTGCGAAGCACTTCTTCGTCGGTGGGGTCGCCGATAGCTGCGTGGGTGATTTCATCGGAGATCCGACGGACCTTTTCGGGGTTACTATCGATTCCAATTACTTCGTTGCCCAATTTTTGTAAATTGATCGCTAAGTTAGAACCGAATCGGTCCAGCCCGATTACAGCAAAGGTTTTATTTTTCATACGATATTCTCCTAACCGATAAGGATATTTGTTTTGGGATAAGAAATCTTATCTTTACTTCGATTTAAACGGATCATGATTGCCAGGGTAATGGTCAAAATTCCAAGCCGTCCCATAAACATGAGCACGATGAGTATGAGCTGGCATATTGCAGACATGGATGAAATGCTGTAAGCGGCGCATCCTACTGTT
>CAYLIT010000039.1:9911-11988 GCA_964383835.1 uncultured Eubacteriales bacterium | reverse complement strand
ACCAATATTATGGGCGCCTCCAAGCGTCTCTGTGAGATGGTGGTGCAGATGATGAACCGGGAGTCGAAGAATACAGAGTTCGTTGCAGTTCGTTTTGGCAATGTATTGGGCAGTAACGGCAGTGTTATTCCGCTGTTTGAAAAGCAAATTGCGGAAGGTGGCCCTGTGACGGTGACCCACCCGGATATTACGCGCTTCTTTATGACCATTCCTGAGGCGGTCTCGTTGGTACTTCAGGCCGGGTATTACGCCAAGGGTGGTGAGATTTACGTGCTGGATATGGGGCAACCGGTCAAAATCGCGGATATGGCCCGTAATATGATCCGTCTTTCCGGATTGGAGCCGGATTATGATATTCAGATCAAATTCACCGGCCTTCGTCCCGGGGAAAAGCTTTATGAAGAACTTTTGATGGATGAAGAGGGGCTTAAGGAAACAAAGAATAAATTGATTCATATCGGCCGCCCGATCGAAATGGATGATGAAGAATTTAAGCGTCAGTTGAAGCGACTGGAAGAAGCATATCGCAATGAATCGGTCGATATCAAGGATATCGTGGCCGAAATCGTCCCTACTTATAAAAGGGATCCTGCTAATTCTTGATCGGAGGATAGCACCGTGAAATTGGGAAAGCATGGCAAAGGATTTTCGCTGAATTTTAATTTTTTTAAAAAAATATCTTTTTGGCGAAAAGTCACGTTGCCCATGATCGCACAAGTTCTGTTTTTAGTGATGGCTGCAGCATTGGTCGCCGAGGCGATTTATGTTGTGACATTGAGAATTTTACCAACGAAATATCTTTTGGCATTTTTTGCGCTGATTTTGGTATTATGCGGCTTGCAGGTGTTTTTGCTGCTTTGGAAGAAGGCAAAACGCATCTTTAACAGCATCAGCATTGCCTTGAGCGCGATTATACTTATTTTTGTGATATTTCTTACTTCGTTGCTCGGTACCTTCCGCAGTGCGGTTTCTGCTTTACCGGAGCCGCCGAGTGAAGCCGTGGTGGAAGCGCCGACGGTCGCCGTGGCTAAAGAGCCGTTTATTATTTATTTGTCCGGAATGGATACCCGCGACAGTGCGGAAATTCAGGACCGCGGGCTTTCGGATGTCAATATGCTGTTGGTGATTAATCCCACGACGAAGGATTTCTTAATGGTCAATATTCCGCGTGATTACTATGTCCCTCTCTACGGCGAGGCAGATAAGCTGGATAAACTGACCCACGCGGGAACTTACGGTATCGATTGCTCTATGAAGACGATTAATGCCTTGTTTGATATTCAGTGCAATTATTACATCAAGGTTAATTTTAAATCCGTTGTAGATATTGTTGATGCGCTTGGTGGTATTACCGTAACCTCTGATTTTGATTTTTCCAGTAAATACTCACTTTCCGGTGAAAGGTATTATTTTAAAAAGGGTGAGAATACTTTGAATGGGGATGAAGCGTTGGCTTTCGCCCGTGAACGTCATAGTTTCGAGCTTGGAGATCGTCAGCGCGGTATTCATCAGCAAAAGGTGATCGAGGCGGTTTTAAATAAAGCAATGTCACCTGCGATTTTGAATATCAAAAACTTCAAAAACGTGTTGTCCGGAATCACAGACAATACGAAAACTAATATCTCTTATACTGATATTTCGGATCTTGTGCGGATGCAATTGAATGATATGTCTTCCTGGAATATTAAATCGATCGCGGTGGACGGAACGGGTTCCAGCAAGCCGTCGTACGCCTCGGGCGGTGAAGTTTTGTATGTCATGTTACCGGACATGGAGACGGTTGAACAGGCCAAAAGCGAGATTACCGTGGTATTAAATGCAACCAAATAAATTTGAAAGGCTTGATGTAAATTTTACATCAAGCCTTTCATTTTAAATCCGTTTGTGTTATACTATAAATGTTTAGTTCGGTGAGGAGGTGTGAAGATGGATCATTTTGAATTGGTATCAAAATTTAAACCAACCGGCGATCAGCCTGAAGCAATCGAAAAATTGACAGATGGCTTGAAAAAGGGAATGAAGGAGCAGGTTTTGCTTGGTGTGACCGGCTCTGGTAAGACCTTTACAATGGCGAATA
>CAYLIT010000039.1:0-9901 GCA_964383835.1 uncultured Eubacteriales bacterium | reverse complement strand
CAATAAACCAACATTGGTTTTAGCTCACAATAAAACCCTTGCGGCACAGTTATGCTCTGAATTTAAAGAATTCTTCCCTAACAATGCAGTGGAATATTTTGTATCCTATTATGACTACTATCAGCCGGAAGCCTATATTCCGTCTTCTGACACTTATATTGAAAAAGATAGTTCTGTTAATGATGAGATCGATAAGCTGCGTCACAGCGCTACATTTTCGTTGCTGGAACGCAAAGATACGATTGTGGTTTCGTCCGTCTCCTGCATTTATGGCTTAGGTGAGCCGGATGAATATAAAAATTTAATGCTCTCACTTCGCCCCGGAATGATCAAGGATCGTGATGAGGTCATTGAACATTTGGTCAGCATACAATATGAGCGTAATGATTTCGATTTCGCTCGCGATAAATTCAGGGTACGTGGTGACGTTTTGGAGGTTTTTCCTGCTGCGTCTTCTGATACGGTGATCCGAATTGAATTTTTTGGCGATGAGATCGAGCGTATCTCTGAAATTGATCATCTTACAGGCGAATTAAAGCGTGAATTGAGCCACGTGGCGATTTACCCGGCTTCTCATTATGTAATCGGCGATGAAAAACGCGAGAATGCGCTAAAGGCGATCGAACAGGAACTGCAGGAGAGGGTGGATTATTTTACCGCTAACGGTAAATTTTTGGAAGCACAGCGGATCGAACAGCGTACTCGTTATGATCTTGAAATGCTACGCGAGATTGGATTTTGCACCGGAATTGAAAACTATTCCCGCCATTTGAGCGGTCGTGCCCCCGGCAGTCCTCCTGCGACCTTGCTGGATTTCTTCGGGGATGATTTCCTGCTGATCATCGATGAATCTCATGTGACATTACCGCAGGTGCGGGGAATGTATGGTGGGGATCGTTCCAGAAAAGAAATGTTGATCAATTACGGCTTTCGTTTGCCGTCGGCATTTGATAACCGTCCGCTGAACTTCGAGGAGTTCACGGAGCATTTGGACCAGGTTTTGTATGTCAGTGCAACACCTGCGGCTTACGAATTGGAACGTAGTGAACAGATTGCGGAGCAGATCATTCGTCCCACCGGCTTGTTGGATCCGGAAATTTCCGTTCGCCCTGTGGAAGGGCAGATGGATGACCTCTTAAAAGAGATCCAGCAATGTGTTGAAAAGAAGTCCAGAGTGCTTGTGACCACTTTGACAAAGCGCATGGCTGAGGATCTGACGGAATATCTGGAAAGCATGGGTGTAAAGGTTAAATACTTGCACTACGACGTTAAAACAGTGGAGCGTATGGAGATCGTGCGTGAGCTGCGATTAGGCGTTTTTGACGTGCTGGTTGGCATTAATTTGCTTCGCGAAGGGCTTGACATTCCGGAGGTTTCGTTGGTTGCTATACTTGATGCCGATAAAGAAGGCTTTTTGCGTAGCGAAACCTCGTTGATCCAAACCGTCGGCCGTGCGGCCCGTAATGCAGATGGGCGCGTGATCATGTATGCGGATCAAGTGACCAATTCAATGGAACGCGCTATTCGTGAAACGGAGCGTCGCCGTGCCATTCAGATGACTTATAATCAAGAAAACGGCATTGTTCCCACGACAATCACGAAGGACATTCGTGAAGTCTTGGATATTGGCGCAATGCCTACTACACCTGCACGCAGAAAAATGAAGCTTTCGCAGGCAGAAAAACAATCGATGATCCATGATCTTGAAAAACAGATGAAAGAAGCGGCCAAGATGCTGGAATTCGAGTACGCCGCTATGCTGCGTGATAAGATCACTGCTTTAAAGGAGAATAAAGAATAAGTTTATGGCACATGAATTTATAACAATAAAGGGCGCCAGGGAAAATAATCTAAAAAATATTGATTTAAAGATCCCTCGCGATAAGCTGGTGGTTTTTACCGGTCTTTCCGGGTCGGGAAAAACCTCCTTGGCGTTTGACACGATCTATGCGGAGGGGCGTCGCAGATACGTGGAGAGCCTATCTTCCTATGCACGGATGTTTTTGGGGCAGATGAACAAGCCGGATGTGGATAATATTTCGGGACTTTCTCCGGCAATTTCGATCGATCAAAAAACCACCTCAAAGAACCCGCGTTCAACGGTGGGAACGGTGACTGAGATTTATGACTATCTGCGCCTGCTTTATGCGCGAATCGGCAAGCCACATTGCCCGGTTTGCGGACGTGAAATTGTGCAGCAAACGGTTGATCAGATTGTAGATCGGATTTGTGAACTGCCGGAACGCACTAAAATGACCATCCTGGCTCCCGCTGTAAGAGGTCGTAAGGGAGAGCATCAAAAGCTCCTTGAGGACGCTAAGCGCAGTGGCTTTGTTCGTGTTCGCGTGGATGGTAATCTTTATGAGCTGACCGAAGAGATCAAGCTGGAAAAAAATATCAAGCATACGATTGAGATCGTGGTGGATCGCTTGATTATGAAGGATGGAATACAGCAACGATTAACGGATTCCATTGAGACGGCCCTTCATCAGGCGGATGGTCTGGTTATTGTGGCGCCGGAAGAGGGAGAGGAGATCCTTTTCTCGCAAAACTTTACTTGCCCGGAGCATGGTTTTTCGATGGAGGAGCTTTCTCCGCGTATGTTTTCCTTCAACAATCCCTTTGGCGCCTGCCATGAATGCGACGGTCTTGGTTTTTTGATGAAGGTGGATCCTGCTCTGATCGTACCAAAACCGCATCTATCGATCAACGAAGGCGCAATCCGTGCCAGCGGCTGGTATCTTTCCGGCGGTGACAACATCGCCAAAATGTATTTTCGTGCCTTGAGTGAAAAGTATGGTTTTTCTTTGGACACCCCCTTTGAGCAGTTGACCAATACACAGCAAAATATTCTTTTGTTTGGCAATAACGGCGAAAAGTTGGATATGAAGCGCAATTCTTCTTTTGGTTCGGTAGCGTACAGCACTGCTTTTGAAGGAATTGTGCCGAATTTGGAACGCAGATTCAAAGAAACGAACAGCGAATGGATCCGCCGTGAGATCGAGATGGTCATGAGTGATTGTCCTTGTCTTTCCTGTAACGGAAAACGCCTGAAAAAGGAAACACTGGGGGTTACGGTAGGGGAACGTAATATTGCCGAAGTGACCGATCTTTCGATCACTGCCGCGACGGAATTCTTTACAAATCTTGAACTTTCCGAAAAGGATCAGATGATCGGTCAGCGTGTGTTAAAGGAACTCCTGGAACGATTGACCTTTTTGAGCAGCGTTGGCTTGGAATATTTGACCCTTTCACGTAGCGCCAGCACGTTGTCCGGCGGTGAGAGCCAACGCATTCGTCTGGCGACGCAGATCGGCTCCTCTTTGATGGGCGTTTTATATATATTGGACGAGCCGTCCATCGGTCTGCACCAGCGTGATAATGATAAACTGATTGCAACCCTTCAAAGACTCCGTGATCTTGGTAACACCTTGATCGTTGTGGAGCATGACGAAGATACTATGCGCGCTGCTGATTATATTGTTGATATCGGTCCCGGAGCGGGAATCCACGGCGGTGAAGTGGTCTGCATTGGTACTCCGCAGGAGATCATGGATTGTGATAAATCTTTAACCGGACAATATCTAAGCGGCAAAAAAACGATTGCGATTCCCGCTGAGCGGCGAACCGGAAACGGAAAATACCTGGAGATTCTCGGCGCCGAAGAGAACAATCTGAAAAAGATCGATGTAAAGATCCCGTTGGGAACCTTTACCTGTGTGACCGGTGTATCCGGATCCGGCAAATCTTCGCTGGTCAACTCTGTTCTATACAGAACCTTGGCGCACGAACTGAACGGTGCGAAAGCTTTCCCCGGAAAAGCAAGAGAGATCAAAGGACTGGAGCATCTGGATAAGGTGATCGACATTGATCAGTCACCGATCGGCAGAACACCTCGTTCCAATCCGGCTACCTATACGTCTGTTTTTACGGATATTCGGGATCTGTTTGCTTCCACCAACGGCGCAAAAGCCCGCGGTTATAATTCCAGCCGCTTTTCTTTCAATGTCCGTGGTGGGCGCTGTGAGGCTTGCCAAGGTGATGGTATTATCAAGATCGAAATGCACTTTTTGCCGGACGTTTATATCCCATGTGAAGTCTGCAAGGGGAAGCGCTATAATCGCGAAACGCTTGAAGTGAAATACAAAGATAAATCTATTGCGGACGTGTTGGATATGACGGTAGAGGAGGGACTGAACTTCTTCGAAAATCATTCCAAGATCCGAAGAAAATTACAAACCCTTTACGATGTGGGGTTGTCTTATGTGAAGATCGGGCAACCTTCAACTACGCTCTCGGGCGGTGAAGCGCAGCGGGTAAAACTTGCTACGGAGTTGTCCAAACGTCCCACCGGTCAGACGATCTATATTTTGGACGAACCTACCACCGGTTTGCATACTGCGGATGTACAGATGCTGATCACGGTACTGCAACGCTTAGTAGATACAGGGAATACCGTCGTTGTTATTGAGCATAACCTGGATGTGATAAAAACGGCAGATTATATTATTGATCTTGGCCCGGAAGGTGGCGATAAGGGCGGCACGGTAGTGGTGACCGGAACACCGGAAACCGTTGCGGCATGCAAAAAAAGTTATACCGGAATATATTTAAAAAAATCGGGTGTAAAGTAAAAATGCTTTCCATGAAAAAGACGTTCTTTTGAGCGTCTTTTTCATATTGAGCCGTGTTTACTCATATGATGAAACGAGCGAGGTGATCGTAATGCCTTTTTCGGATCGGGAATTATTTGCACGATTGATCCAATGTGAAGCGGGTGGTGAGGGTGATATCGGCATGGCTGCTGTTGCAAGTGTGGTGATGAACCGTGTTCATTACCCGGTTGGCGAATATGCGCGAGTCGGTCGTGGGAATCTTCGGGATATCATTTTGCAGCCGGGTCAATTTGAGTGTGCCCGCACATCGACAAACGGTCAATATAATCCGCAAAACATCTACAACATGAATCCAACCGGGATACACTATGCGATTGCCGATTGGGCCATTGCTGGCAATCGTTTGCCGGGATTGGGGGATGCACTTTGGTTTTATAATCCTTTTAATTCCAATTGTCGCCAGACCTTTCCTTCGGATGTGGGTTATTATATCGGTAGTTATCAGGCGCATTGCTTTTATGATCCGACCGATCTTTATGAGTTTACATAATTTTGCGAGGTGTATGGTATGGGTGAATTAAACGGGAACGGCAGTTATTTTCGTGCTCCGGAATCCAGCAACGCGGAGTTTGTGCAATCTCCTGCATATCAAGGTTCCTGGCAACAGGCGTTACGCAACAATGAAGGACAATATTGTATAATCGATTTCTTGATCGGAACAGAGAATATCGTGCGAAAAGAGGGGATCTTGTATGACGTTGGTGTCAGCTTTGTCGTATTATATGAGCCGCAAAGCGGAAACTACATTGTGTGCGATCTTTATGCCATAAAATTTGTGACTTTTACAGGCTCCGGAGTGGCGCCTGTATCCAAATCCAACAGAAGACGAGTCTGAACTAAAGGGCCCATTGCGAATGGGTCCTTTTTTATGCATATTTTTTGCATAAAACTTTCCGTCATATTGACAAATTATAAATTTATGATATTATTATATACCACCCTATTCTCTAGGTTTCTTCTAAAATAATAGTGAGGTATAATGTTATGGCGGTAAAAAGTATGACCGGATTCGGTAGGGGAACCGGCTCATTTGGCGGAGTTGATTTTACCATCGATATCAAATCGGTCAACCACCGTTTCTTTGATTTTTCGGCTCGAATTTATAAAGATTACGCTTACCTGGAGGAGCCGGTCAAAAAGCGTATCGCTGAAACTGTATTTCGCGGCAAGATCGATGTATATTTCCATACTGAGAAAAGTGCCGTTGAGACAGAACTGACAGCGTCGATTGATAAGAATCTGGTGCGTGCTTATCTGAGCGTTGCCGATGAATTGCAAAATGAATTCGGCGTTGAAAATGATCTTCGCGCCTCCCGTTTGCTGACATTGCCCGATGTGATGACTATCACACAGCCTGAAGTTGCCGAAGAAGAGGTAAAGAACGCTGTATTGGCCGGCGTTGACCAGGCCATGGACTCATTTATTGCCATGCGTGAGGTTGAAGGGCAAAAGCTTAAAAATGATCTTCTGGCCAATCTTGCGTTTATTGCAGAGGCAGTAGAAAAGGTTGAAGTTCTGGCACCCGAATCGGTTTCTGCTTACCGCAAGCGCTTGGAAGAAAAGATCTGTGAGACTCTGGCGGACCGTAACATCGATGAGAGTCGATTGATGACAGAGGTTGCGATCTTTGCCGATAAAGTGGCGGTGGATGAAGAGACAGTTCGCTTGAGAAGCCATCTTGCTCAATTTGAAGGTTTGCTGGAGCAAGGCGGCCCCATCGGTAAAAAATTGGATTTCCTTGTGCAGGAAATGAACCGTGAGATCAATACGATCGGTTCCAAGTGCAACAGCATTGAGATCACACGGATCGTAGTGGATGTAAAATCCTGCATCGAAAAGATCCGCGAGCAGATCCAAAATGTGGAATGAGGTGACGGCAAATGAAGCTGATTAACATTGGTTTTGGTAATATGATCAATTCATCACGTATCATCGCCATTGTCAGCCCGGACAGTGCGCCCATTAAACGGATTATTCTGGAAGCGAAAGAGAGTAGCGTGTTGGTGGATGCAACCTACGGACGGCGTACCCGCGCGGTGATCATCACAGACAGTGATCACGTGATCCTTTCTCCGCTTCAGCCGGAAACGGTTGCCAACCGATTGACAGACAGTTATGACGAAGAGGGCGACGAAGATGGTGAATAAAGGACGATTGATTATCGTTTCCGGCCCCAGCGGAGCCGGAAAAGGGACGGTGCTTCAGGAGGTTTTTAAAGCGAACCCGCAAATGAAGTACTCGGTTTCAGCAACGACCCGTTTGCCTCGTCCCGGTGAAACGCATGGCGTGCAATATTTCTTTATCACGAAAGAGGAGTTCGAAGGTAAGATCCGGCGTGGTGAGATGCTGGAATATGCATCCTACTGTGATAATTACTATGGAACTCCCGCTGATTTTGTGGAAGAGCAGCGGGGGAGTGGTGTTGATATCGTTCTTGAGATCGAGCCGTGCGGTGCACAGCAGATCAAGAAGAAGTGCCCGGATGCGATCTCGATCTTTATTCTTCCCCCCAGCATCGAAGAGCTGGAGCGTCGGCTGACTGGTCGCGGTACGGAACCCGCGGTGGTTGTTGCAGCCCGTATTGCCCGGGCAAAAAAAGAACTCGCAGGGGCAGATCAATATGATTTCCAAGTAGTGAACGACGACGTTGCGCGAGCCGCCGATGAAATAATTCAAATTTTAAAATAAAATCTCAAAGGAGTATGTAAATTATGTTGTATCCCGCAGTATCTGAATTGGAAAAAGTAACCAGAAGCCGTTATGCGCTCGTTATCATGACCGCAAAGCGTGCACGTCAGATTTCGGCAGAGGCTGAGGCAAGTGCGATCGAGCTTTCCGATAAGCCCGTAAAGCTGGCGATCAAGGATATTGCCGATGGGAAGGTTTCTATCAAAGTGGAAGAATTCCCCGATGCAGAAGCTGTTGAAGAGTAACAATGCCACGTATCTGCCGGGTTGCAATTGATCAGATCGTGCAAAAGATCGACCGGGACTATGATTATTTGTTACCGGATGCTTTTATTGTGTCTGTTTTGCCCGGCGTGAGGGTTCTGGTTCCTTTTGGAAACGGGAATGTCTTAAAAAAAGCTATGGTTCTTTCAGTGCTTGATGAAGAGTCTGTGCCGGAATTGAAGTCAGTTGTTCGCGTGCTGGATCAAAAACCGGTGCTGGATGCGGTGCATCTGAAACTTGCCGAATGGATGGCAGAGCAATATTTCGTGACGCGCTACCAGGCGATCCGTTGTATGATTCCTCGAGGCCTTGATTACAAGATCAATGAGAACTTTATGCTGAACCCGGAGCGGAATGAGTTTCCGGGTGAATATGCAGAGTTGGTGTATTTTTTGAATGAACAGGGAAAGGCGGTTCGTCGCTCTGATTTTCCGGCTAAGCTCAAACGTTTGTGCTTGCCTGCATACAGAGACGGCGTTTTGATCGAAGAGATCCGCTCCATTCGCAATATCGGCGATCTGAAAGAAAAGAAGATCCGCCTGGCACGACCCGTGGAGGAAGTGGAACTATATCTTTCGGAATTAGACCGTCGGTTTGAAAAGCAACGCGATCTGCTGTCGCTCTTTTTGGATGAGCCGGTCCTTTCTGCGAAGGATGCGATTTACTATTCGGGATGCGGTCCGTCAACTGTTAAGACTCTTTCGAAAAAAGGGTTGATCGAGGTGTATAGCGAGGCCAAAGAGCGTAAGCCTTACCAAGCAATGGATCGTAGCGTTGATCTTCAGCCGATTCGCTTGGAGGAAGAACAGGAACAAGCATATCGGGAGATCTCTTCTGCTTTTGATCAAGAAGGAACTCATTTGCTATATGGCGTGACTGGTAGCGGCAAAACTCATGTTTTTATGCGCTTGATGGATGACTTGACTGCCGCCGGGAAATCGGTTTTGATGTTGGTACCCGAAATCGCACTGACCCCGCAGATGCTTGGGCGTTTTTATAAGCGTTACGGTGATTGCGTTTCGGTGCTGCACAGCGGGCTCTCGATCGGGGAAAAAGCCGATGAGTGGAAGAAGATCCACAGCGGTGGCGCCAAGATCGTGGTTGGAACCAGAAGCGCCGTTTTTGCTCCGTTGAGGAATCTTGGCTTGATTATCATGGATGAAGAGCACGAATCCAGTTACAAATCCGAAAGCAGTCCTCGATTTCACGCCAGGGATATTGCGCGGTTTATTTCTCACCACAACAATATTCCGTTGCTGATCGCTTCTGCGACTCCCGCAATGGAAAGTTATTATAATGCTGAGCGTGGGCGCTATCATCTTCATACCTTGACCAAGCGGTATAATCACGCATCTTTGCCTGATGTGCAGTTGGTTGATATGCGCCAGGAAACACCCGTTGAAGGCACCAAGCTTTTCAGCGAGCCGTTGGTTGCGGCTTTGCAGGAGACCTTCGGAGTGAAGGAGCAGGCAATTTTATTTTTGAACCGTCGCGGAATGCACTCGGTTGTGGGTTGCTCTTCCTGCGGTACGGTTTCAAAATGTCCTTCCTGTGGAATTGCCCTTACCTTTCATAAAACAAATCAGAGGTTGATGTGTCATTACTGTGGCTACAATATCAAGCGGTTTTATAAATGCCCCGATTGCGGAAGCGAGCATATCAAAATGCTTGGCTTGGGCACTCAGTATGTAGAGGAAGAGTTGCAATCGTTGTTCCCGGATATTCATATCCTTCGGATGGATGTGGATACTGTAGACTCCTATCTTTCGTACGGTGAGCGGTTGACTGCTTTCCGTGAGGGGGAGTACGATGTGATGCTCGGTACACAGATGGTTGCGAAGGGGTTGGATTTTCCTGCGGTGACCCTTGTGGGTGTGCTGCAGGCGGATATGTCCCTTTATACAGACGATTTTCGTGCCAACGAGCGGACCTTTAATTTACTGACCCAAGTCTGCGGACGCTCCGGCAGAAGCGGAAAAGCCGGACGTGCGATCATTCAAACCTATTGCCCGGAACACCAGGTGATCGCCCTTTCAAAGGAGCAGGATTATCTGCGATTTTATCGCCAGGAGATCGCATTTCGCAACTTGGTAGGCTATCCTCCCTTTTGCGATATTTTGTTGATCGTCGCCGAAGGTTATTCTCAGCAAGAAGTTACAGAAGGAATGGCGAAGATCTACCGTCACCTTCAGCAGGCAAGCAATTCAACCTACAGCGATATTCCGTTGCGCCTGCTTTCTCCGGTTGTTCCCAGGATCGGAATGTTGCGAGGGC